>JACZUY010000072.1 GCA_022572945.1 Pseudomonadota bacterium | reverse complement strand
CTGATCGGCGAGTGATACCGCCGAGCCGATGAAGAACCCTTCAACGGCACGGCGGCAAGCGCGCCGTATGGATCGCAACAAGAGGGGCGCCGCGCCCCCTGGCGCGAAAGCCAAGGGGCCGGATGGCCCCGCCCGGCGCCTGAGGGAAAATAGGCGAGTCCATTCATGGGCTCGCCGGTATAAAGTGGTCGGGCGCCATGAGCAGCTACGAGATCATCGAGACCGAGGGCGCGCCGATCAAGGCGTGGACGCGCGGCGTGCCGGTCGAGGACCTCGCGTGGGAGCAGATCAGGAACGTCGCGCGGTTGCCGTTCATCCACGAACACGTGGCGGTGATGCCCGACGCGCACTGGGGCCTGGGCGCCACCGTGGGAAGCGTGATCCCGTGCAAGGGCGCGATCATTCCCGCCGCGGTCGGCGTCGACATCGGCTGCGGCATGATCGCGGTGCGCACGAGCCTCGGCTCGGAGCGCCTGCCCGATAGCCTCGCCGACGTGCGCGCGGCGATCGAGGCGGCGGTGCCGCACGGCCGCACCCACCACGGCGGCAAGGGCGACCGGGGGGCGTGGGGCGACGTGCCGGCCGCCGTCGCCGAGGCATGGGCGACGCGCGCCCACGCCGGAAAGACCCTCAAGCAGGGGCTCGACCGCATCGTCGAAAAGCACCCCAAGATCGCCGGCGCCAACCACGTGACCCATCTCGGCACGCTCGGCAGCGGCAACCACTTCATCGAGCTGTGCCTCGACGAGGAAGACCGGCTGTGGGCGATGCTGCACTCGGGCTCGCGCGGCGTCGGCAACCGTATCGGCAGCCATTTCATCGCCCTCGCCAAGCGCGAGATGGAGCGATTGTTCGTCCATCTGCCCGACAAGGACCTCGCGTATCTCGCCGAGGGATCGGAACTCTTCGACGACTACGTGCGCGCGGTCGGCTGGGCGCAGGCCTTCGCCTTCGCCAACCGCGAGATCATGATGCAACGCGTGATCGCGGTGTTGCGCGAGCGCCTGGGGGACTTCGAGACCGACGGCACGGCGGTCAACTGCCACCACAACTACGTCGCGCGCGAAACCCATTTCGGGGCCGAGGTCTGGATCACGCGCAAGGGCGCGGTGCGCGCCGGCAAGGGCGACCTCGGGATCATTCCGGGCAGCATGGGGGCGCGTTCGTTCATCGTCCGCGGCAAGGGCGAGGCGCAGTCGTTCTGCTCGTGCGCGCACGGCGCCGGGCGCGCGATGTCGCGGCGCGAGGCCAAGCGCCGCTTCACGCTCGACGACCACGCGCACGCGACCGAAGGGGTCGAATGCCGCAAGGACGCCGGCGTGATCGACGAGACCCCCGGCGCGTACAAAGAGATCGACGCGGTGATGGCGGCGCAGGACGACCTCGTCGAGGTCGTCCATACGCTCAAGCAGGTCGTCTGCGTCAAGGGGTGAGTCGCGAAAACGATCGGATTGCGTCGATCACGCTCGATATCAGCCTGAAGGAAGGAATGGCAACGGAGATGACCGAACGAGAGGTGCGCCCGGATGTCGAGAAATTAGGCCCAATTTGCCCGTCGGTGGCGGTCTGGATGCCGAATCCTATACCAAACGGCGAGAAACACGGCTTACCGATCCCGGAATCGCCGTCCTCGGCTATAATCGAGGTTGGTTTGACGAATCATCTGGGGAATGTCGGGTTACGGCGCAGGCGCGTTTGTGGATCGGCTCGGCCGCCGCGTAGCGGCCATTTGCGTGCGACGGTTCGGTTGGAAGTTTGCCGCCCATCGGCCCACCGACCCGCTTTATGATGGCATTGCGATTCGGATGACCTGCGTTCAATCACGAATTGGCGAGGCGCGAGCGGACATGGATGGACGGATAGCAGCTTTGTTGGCTGCGGTGGTTGTCGCGTCGATGACGGCGGCGTCTTGCGCGCGCCTCGCGTATTTGAGTGATTCACCGGCGGTTCGCGAGCTTCGCGCGCACGCCGAAGCGGGCGTCGCGCGAAGCCAGTACCGGCTGGCTCTCCGCTACACGAATGGTCGCGGCGTGTTCCAGGACTACCGCGCCGCGGTTGGGTGGTTTGACCAAGCCGCCCAACAGGGACACGCGCCGGCGCAATATTTTCTGGCGATTGCCTACGATTCGGGCCGGGGCGTCGACCAGGACCACGCCGTGGCCGCGAAATGGTTCCTACGGGCCGCGGAAAAGGGCCACCCGCGGGCGCAAAATCGGCTGGCCAATGCCTTCAGCAATGGTCGCGGCGTTACCCGGGATCACGCCTGGGCGGCGCGCTGGTACGGCAAGGCAGCGCGACAGGGACATGTGGAAGCGCAATTTTCTCTCGGTGTTGCTAACGCGGCCGCGCTCGGGGTGGAGCGTGACGACGCCGAGGCGTACACCTGGCTGAGCCTGGCGGCAATAAAGGGGCACGAGCTGGCCGCCCGGGTGCGTGAGGTCGTGGCCGCGAGGTTGACCCTGGAACAACTCGCTCGGCTCGACTCCGCCGTGGAAAACTGGTCGCCCGACAAGGGCGGAAGTTATGCCGATGAACCTACGATCGGTTACGTGGAGCACGCGCTTTGGCGGCTCGGCTATGACGTTGGATCCGTCGACGGCGTCGTCGGACCACGCACCCGCTCGGCTATCGAGGCCTTTCAGCGACGGGTCGGGCTGGCCGCCGATGGCGACGTGACCCCTCCGCTCGTCGAGCGGATTCGCGAACTCGGGGCGACCGACCGGCGGGGATAGATAACAGCGCGCGCGGTTGGCCCGCAAGGCGGGCAACCCCTCGCTCCCGACCTCGGGCCAGGTGGATGGGGAACCGGGGCTCTTTGAGCGCGGTTTATTGGATTCGGATTATTACAGACCGAGCAAGGCGTTCACAGCCAGGGTCACTTCGTCGTCCACGTCCTTGTTGGCGGCCGCGGAAAGGGCCTCCGCCTCGGCCTCCGTTGCCTCGTCTAGATTCGCCTCTTGCAACGTTACGTCGGCCACAGCGTCCTCATACGTTTGCTGTTGCTCCTCTAACGGATCGAGGATCGCCTGCGCATCTGCCAACTCGTCGATTTTATCGTCAAGCAGGCTCTGCGCCTCATCCGCAGCCGTTGCGAGATCTTCGTCGCCTGGGTTGGCTGTCGCAAGATCGGCAGCGTCGTCGGCTGCTATTTGCAGAACATCCCGTTCGCCAGTCAAGGTTGCCACAGCGTTTCGTGCTGCGGTCAAATCGGCCTCCGGCACGGCGGTCAAACCGGAGAGAGTGGCTTGCGCGGCGTTCAACAGGGCCGCGATCGTTTCGGTTGTCTCCACAGCCTCGATGTAGGACGCGATCAAACCCACTCGAGAGTTCGGCGCCGCGTTGGCGAGCGCGGTCTCGGAGGCATGCGCCGCGTTGAGGGCGCCGAGCGCGCTTGCAATTGCGCCGGATGTGTTGCCTAGGCCCGCCGGGTGGCCGCCGCCGTCGCCGGAGATGACGACGCCGCCTTCACCGCCGCCGCCGGGATCGGTGTCGCCGCGCTGGTCACCAGCAAAACCGCCGGCGCTAGAGCCTCCAGGGTTATTACCACCAGCGAGGGTTAGACCACCGCCACCGCCACCGCCACCAGCACCACCCGCCGCCAGCCCGCCTCCGCCGCCGGGACCAGTATTAATGTCGCCGCCGGCTTGACCGCCGCTGCCAGCACCGCCAGCACGGCCAGCGCCTTGGCCGCCACCACCGCCACCGCCGGCTTGCGCGAAGGCCGGCGACTCAAGAACGAAGGAGCCGTCTGACTGATACTGCAGGGGCGCGGCGATGACCGCCATGGCGAAAACGCCGGCCGAAACGCTGATTACGCGGTGCAGGGAAACTCGGGTCATGAATGCCTCCGTGGACCAACAGTCCCGTTGATCACAATTAAGGGTTCTCCGGACACGGCCGCGTTGTTAACCGCGCTTGGCCGCGCATTACCGGATAGCATTCCCCCGAATGATCCTAATTATAGCACGTAGCCGCCGCCCAGGGCAAGTCACGCCAATCGCCGGGTGATGTATGGAAGTTTGTGTCAAGCGGGTAAGAGGGGGTACTCCGTGGGTTGCTTAGATCCACGAAAGGAGCACCCCCAATGCCGCAAGCAGCGACGATCAAGAGTTTACCACGGGCGTTCCGGATGATGAAGGCCATGCAGGCGCAAGGGATCGAATGGGGCGAGGACTATCGCCGCGCCGACGCCGAGGCCCTGAAGGAGGTTCTGGAGGGTCGGATGGCGGCCGGGATCGATCGCCATCTGGAGGAGACGGATCGAGGTCGGCGAAGGCTTCGTCGACAACCATCAGGCCGCCGCGCCGCGAAAGCCGATCGGCAATTTCCATGAGGCGGCGTGGGGGGGGAAAGCGCGTCCGTCCGGGTTGTTGGGGTTGGTGACGACGATGACATCGATCTCGGGGCCGGCATGATCGAAATCGGCGATCGTGTCGACCGAGTGTCCGGCGCTGGCCCAGGTGCGGGCGTGCTCGCAGTACGTCGGGCCGATGACGGCGACCTGTGACGGCGGCCGCAGACGGGGTATATATTGAATCAGCGCTTGCGAGCCCGGCGCCGCCACGACCAGCGCCGCGTCGCCGACGCGATAGTACTCGACGGCGGCTTCCCGCAGCGCTCGATCGGCGCCGGTATCGGGAAGCCGCGTCCACGCCGAGACGGGAACACCGTCGACAGGGTACGGAAAGGGGTTGATCCCGGTCGACAGGTCGAGCCAGCCGTTTGGCGGATGGCCAAATTCCCGCTCCGCCCAATGGATGTCGCCGCCGTGAACGACCGAATTTGAACACATAATTTGAAAACATTTCAAGAGTGTGGGCAGGATGCAACAGGATTGGTTTGGCGGGGATCAGCGCGCGTGTCCAAGCCTTCTCGACACGCCGGCGCCGTGAGCAAGGCGCCGATTGCCATTACCAGCGGACTGCGCGTCGGCAAACCCGGCGGCGAACAGGCCGGCAACGACTATTTCGTCATCCGCGACGGCCTCGAATTCGCCGGCACCCATCTGCTGGTCGACCTTTGGGGCGCGCGGCGGCTCCGCGATCTCGCGCTCGCCGAGGCGACGCTTCGCGAGGCGGCGCAGGCAGTCGGCGCGACGCTGCTGCACGTCCACGTGCATCGCTTCACGCCCAGCGGCGGCGTCTCGGGCGTGGCGGTGCTGGCGGAATCGCACATCAGCATCCACACCTGGCCCGAACGCGGGTACGCCGCGCTCGACATCTTCGTCTGTGGCGCGTGCGACGCGCATGCGGCGATTCCGGTGCTGCGCCGGGCGTGGTCGCCCGAGCGGGTGGAGCTCACCGAGCAGCGGCGCGGCCTGTCGGGATGATCCGCTTCGAGGAGACCGACAACCCGGACGCCAACCTCTCGCTCACCGTCAGCCGGCCGATCTACGCCGGCCGGACCGCGTTCCAGGCGGTCGAGGTGTTCGAGAACCCGACGTTCGGGCGCGTGCTCGCGCTCGACGGCATCGTCCAGACCACCGAGGCCGACGAGTTCGTCTACCACGAGATGCTCGTGCACCCGCCGATGCTCGCCCACGGGGCGGCGAAGCGGGTGCTGGTGATCGGCGGCGGCGACGGCGGCGCGATCGAGGAGGCGCTCAAGCACCCGGTGGAAGCGGTCACGATGGTCGAGATCGACCCCCAAGTGATCGAGCTCTGCCGCGCCCACCTGCCGTCGATCTGCGGCGACGCCTTCGACGATCGCCGTCTCGACCTCGTCATCGGCGACGGGGTCGCGTTCGTCGCCGACACCGGGCGGCGCTTCGACGTGATCCTCGTCGACTCGACCGAGCCGGTCGGGCCCGGCGCGGTGCTGTTCGAGACGCCGTTCTACACCGACTGCCGGCGCTGCCTCGCGCCCGGCGGTATTCTGGTCACGCAGAACGCGGTGCCGTTTCTGCAGGGCGACGTGGCGCGCGACGCGTGCAGGCGGCTCGGGCGGCTGTTCGCCGACGTGACGCTCTACCTCGCGCCGGTGCCGTCGTTCATCGGCGGGGCCATGGCGTTCGCGTGGGCGAGCGACGACAGAGACGCGCGGCGGACCCCGGTCGAGACGCTCGCGCGGCGCCTCGCCGCGACCGGCATCGAATCCCGTTACTACACGGCCGAGGTTCACCAGGCGGCGTTCGCGCTGCCGCCCTACATCGCCGGGTTGGTCGGCTGAGCTATTCGAGCACCACGGCGGTGCCGTTGGCGCTGACCATGAGCATGCTGCCGCCCTTGCCGACGACCTCGTAGTCGAGGGCGATGCCGACGATCGCGTTGGCGCCCGCCTCGACCGCCTCGGCGATCATGTCGTCCATCGCCGCCTCGCGCGCCTTCTTGAGCTCGTTCTCGTAGGCGCCGGAGCGGCCGCCGACGATGTCGCGAATGTTGGCGAAAAGATCGACGAACAGGTTGGCGCCCATGATCGCCTCGCCGTTGACGATTCCCCGGTACTCCTTGATCTCCCGGCCCTGATTGGTCGGCCTCATCGCTGTCCAAAGAATGGGATGCACCTCATTCCTCGGAATCCGCTGGTGCGGGGCGTCTGAATAACCACCTCATTGTAGACATTGAATAACGACGCGAACCAAGCGGTTGGCTTCCTCGGGAATATTGTCCAGGGTCTGCTTGATCAAATTCGATTCGCCATACGGAATGGTGATCAAGTGATCGTCCTCCACCTTGTCGCGAAACCGGTCAGCAACCTTTCTTGCGCGCATTTGGGAAAGCAGGAGATTGCTGTCTTCAGCGCCAACCGTGTCGGTGTGTCCCTCAACGATTGTTAAGCACATGGGATACTCGTCGATCAACGCGGCGAACTCTTGAACGACTTCGTTCACCAGCTTGTTTCCAACGGTCCGTTTTGGGACGTCACGCTTTCCAGTTGAATAGGCAAACGTGACCGGCTCCGGCAATTTGGGGGGGCCGACCGCCTTGTGATCGGGACTTCTGGTCAATGTTTTATCGACAATTTCTTTTCCGACTGCCTCCGCGACTGGCTCCAGTATTTTGAACAGGAGATCTAAAGTCTTATTAATCGCGTTTTGCACAATGCCCGGAAGTGACTCTTTGTTGTTTAAGTACTCAAGCATCGACGTACCCAATAACGCAAAGGAACTTGCCAGCGACAACAACGACTCCGCCGTGACCGACGCTTCACGTGATATTCCTCCATGCTCTTTGATGTCTCGCAGTGTTTTGCGGACCTCTTCAAAGTCTTTTTGAAATTGGTCGTTCGAATTCGAGAGCTCGCTACCAATCCCATCCGTGTTGGAATTTCTGGGAACAGAAAATTTTTCCTCCTGTTTATCTTTTTCAACTCCAGGCGGAGGCTTTAATTCGCTGTTGACATGCTCCATAATTTGCACCTTCAGTTCTCCAGTTTGCACCTTCAGTTCTCCGACGTCTATAGAAAGTATCCCCATATTTTCTTCTACAGCTTTCCATTTCGGGTGATCGAAAAGCGTGTTGATTAAGATTGCCATGTCATCCGTCTGTTGTGTTACTGGATCTTGTTCGTTTCGAGAGAAGCGGTCGACAGTAATAAGAACGCTCCATCCAAATAGGATCGTGCCGAAAATCAGATTGGTCGCCATACTTGCGGTTAAAATGCCAAACTTTGGCTTCGAGATATGCTCGCTCTTCAAAAGCTGTTCTTTTATTTTATTGCTCTGTTCGATATGAAACCTGAGATATTCGGAGGTTCGGTAGTCGAGAAACCAGAAAAGGACCGTGGACAACACACCAAATAGCAATATCAGGATTCTGTAATTACGGAGCTCCTCGACGTTGTATGCTCCGCCTGCGACAAAAGCCATGATAATGGCGAAAGTCGCAAAATGCCGAAAACGCAAAGTCATAAAGGCCCGCGAATTTTGGGATGACTGAGAAAAAACCTCCCTTAGATTTGCGAGCCTCTCTTGCTCGGATCCGCGCTTTCTTTCTAGGTAGGGTGACGGTGTCATTGCAAGGTCCTAGCGAGCATGTTTGTGCAAATGCGTCGAGCTAAATAGCTTCCTAATTGCCGCCGTGGTCGCCGTTCAGCCCACGGCTCAGCCCACGGAGCCGGCCGCGGCGACGAGGTTGGCGAGCTTGGCCTTCGCGGTCTCGCGGTCGAGCATGCCGAGGCCGCAGTCGGGCGCGGCGATCAGCCGGTCGGCGTCGATGTGGCCGAGCGCCGCCTCGAGCCGCGCGGCGATCTCGTCGACCGGCTCGATTCGCGACCGGGCGATGGCGACCACGCCTAGAATCACCTTGATCGACGTGAAGCGTTCGAGCAGCGCCAGGTCATTGTGACGGTGCGCGTCTTCGATCGACACCGCCTGCACCGCCGACGACTCCTCGAGCGCGTCGGCGATGGTGAAGTAGGCCGCGCGGTCGGCCTTCATGTAGTCGTCCTGGTCGAGGCGTTCGGGGTAGCCGCAACACATGTGCATGGTGCGGATGACGCCGTCGGACACGCCGTGGAAGCAGCGCTCGAGGTTTTCGATGCCGTAGGCGAGCGTCTTGTCGGGCCAGCGCGCGAACAGCGGCTCGTCGACCTGAATCCACCGGCAGCCCGCCTCGGCCAGGGCGCGGACCTCGGCGTTGATCGCCTCGGCGAGCGCGGCGCCGACCGCCTTCTCGTCGCCGTAGTAGGCGTCGGCGACCGAATCGGTGATGGTCAGCGGCCCCGGCACCGTCATCTTCACCGGCCGGTCGGTGGCGGCCTGTGCGGCGCGCCAGTCGTCGCGAAGGAACGGCGCCCCCGCCTCGACCGGACCGCGGATGACTGGGACGTTGGCGGTCCAAGCGCCGGCGCGCATCTCCTTTTCGACCAGATTCTCGAAGTCGAAGCCGGCGACGTGGCGGCAGTGATAGTAGATGTAGCTGTCGCGGCGTATCTCACCGTCGGTGGGCACGTCGATCCCGGCCTCGACCTGGTCGAGCACGACCTCGCGGGTCGCGCGATCGAGCCTGCCACGGACCTCGCCGCCCGCCTCGCGCATGTAATCGGTGTACGCGCTGGTCGGGTCGGCGGCGCCGGGACCACCGCAGCGGAACCAGTCGGGGAGCTCGACGTTGTCGGGCTTCGGGTAGGCGCCGATGGTGGTGGTCAGCAGCGGCATGGCGGTCTCTCGGACATCGTCGGCGATCGCGCTGTTTCGGTGTCGAGATTAGGGCGGCGCACACGCCGCGGACAAGCCACATTCGTGGCCGAACAAGCGATAACCGGTGCGCTATAATAAGCCCATGATGACCGGCCATGGCGCGCTCAAGGATGCTCTCAGGAGGCACGTGGAAACGTTGACCGTGGATATCGGTCCGCGCAACCTGCTCTTCGGTGACAGCCTCGACCGGGCGGCGGATTACATCCGCGACGTCTTCGAGAACGCCGGACTCGAGGTCGCCGATCAGGCGTACGATTACCACGGCGCGCGCGTCGCCAACCTGATCGCGGCGCAGCCCGGCGCGGCCGGGGCCTCCGCGTACTACGTCGTCGGCGCGCATTACGACACGGTGCCGTCGACGCCGGGTGCCGACGACAACGCGAGCGCCGTCGCCGTGCTCCTCGAGCTCGCCCGGCGGCTGCCCGAAATCCCCCTGAAGGCGCCGCTCCGCCTCGTCGCCTTCACCCTCGAGGAGCCGCCCGCATTCACCACCCGCCACCAGGGCAGCCGCGTCTTCGTGCGCGCGTGCAAGCGGGCCGGCGAGCGCGTCCTCGGCGCCGTCGTCCTCGAGATGGTGGGCTACACCTGCCCGCGGCAGGACTATCCCCTCGTCCTCCAGTGGGCGGGGTATCCGAAGCGGGGCAACTTTATCGGCATCGTCGGCGACGGCCGGTCGCGCCGCTTCGGCCGCGCGGTGCTGAAGGGGTTCAAAAGGAACCAACGGCTGCCCGTGGAATCGCTCTTCGTGCCGTTCCGCGGCTGGGTGCTGCCGGCGACGCGCCTGAGCGACCACGCCTCGTTCTGGGACCAAGGCCTGCCGGCGCTGATGGTCACGGATACGGCGTTCTTCAGGAACCCGAACTACCACCTCCCCAGCGACACCATCGACACCCTCGACTTCGGCTTCATGGCCGAGCTGGTCGAAAGTCTCACGCTCGCGCTCGCCGAGTTGCCGGGGGCGTAGGCACCGAGGCGGCCTGGTTCACGCCACCCGGGGCAGCTCCGCGTAAGAGTGAAACGGCGGCGACGGCAACGACCACTCGAGCGTCGTCGCCCCCTCGCCCCACGGGTTGTCGGCGCACCTCCCCCTTCCGGCAATCGCGGTTACCGGTTCGCCGGTAGAACGAGCGTGCCGGGCAAGGCCCGGCATTAATCTGGATCAAGTTTTGCGGCATCGACCCGGCTGGCCGGGCCGGAAGCGCGGGCCGGTCTGTGTTGGTGCGGTCCGGCCGGTCGATAATGTTTGGTTAAATTGGTTGTGAATATATGCTATTGAATCGCGGTGGTTTTTTATTGTTGGTTTAGTTGGAGCCCATCGATCGGAACAGTCATGAGTCGCACGTGAGCCACGTCCCGCCACACATCGATTGGGTAAGCGCGGATTGATGCAGATATACCTGCCCATAGCCGAGATGTCCGCGAACATCTTTCTCCTGCTCGGCATGGGCGGCGGCGTGGGGTTTCTCTCGGGCGTGTTCGGGGTCGGCGGCGGGTTCTTGATGACGCCGTTGCTGATCTTCGTCGGCGTTCCGCCGGCGGTGGCGGTGGCGACCGAGGCGAACCAGATCGTCGCCGCTTCGGTTTCGGGGGGGCTCGCGCACTGGCGGCGCGGCAACGTCGACGTCAAGATGGGGTCGGTGCTGCTGGTCGGCGGAATTGTCGGCTCGAGCTTCGGGGTGTGGCTGTTCTCGGTGCTGC
>JACZUY010000237.1 GCA_022572945.1 Pseudomonadota bacterium | reverse complement strand
ACATTCCCTCCGCCAAGGAATTGGATAATTGTCCACTGGAGCGGAGAGAACGCCCGCGATTGCCCTCCCAAAAGAAAGGCCCCGGGAATCGCGCCCCGGGGCCTTCCGTGTACGGTGAAATGACGGATGCCGATTACATTTACGAACTTCCGGGCCGCGGGCGCGCTCTATGCGCCGTCTGCGCTCGCCTCAACCGCCGCCGCAACCCGCTCAGCAGCGCGCGCCAGGTATTCGGCGGAGAGGTCATAGCCGACGTACCGGCGGCCTGACCGGACGGCGGCGATGGCCGTCGCTCCGCTGCCCATGAAGGGGTCGAGCACGACTTCACCGTCATAGGTGTAGAGCTGTATCAATCGGTGAGGCAACTCGGGCGGAAACGGGGCCGGGTGGCCCGCCTGCTTTGCCGACTGCGGGCCGAACGCCCATACGCTGCGTGTCCACTCGAGAAACTGCTCTTTTTTGATCGTGCTTTCCTGGCCTTCATGGCGCGGCCTGCCGAAAGGCGGCTTCTGGAAGACCATGATGTACTCGTGCGTGTCGCGCAAGGTCGGGTTCGAGGCCGACAGCCAGCTCCCCCACGCCGTTGACGTCCCGGCGCCTGCGCCCTTGTCCCAGATGATTTCGCCGCGCATCTGGAACCCCACCTCTGAGCCGTCTGTGATGACATAGGCGTGCAGCGGTATATAAGGCTTACGGCCCAGATTTGCCACATTCACGCACGCCCTGCCGCCCGGCACGAGCACTCTGTACGTCTCGGCCATTACCCGCTGCAACAGCGCCCTATAGTCGTCCAGGCTCAGATCCTCGTCATACTCCTTCCCCACGTTGTACGGGGGCGAAGTGACCATGAGGTGCACCGAGCGGTCGGGCAACTCGTGCATATCCTCGCTGGAGTGGTTGATGAACGAGTCCAGAAGCTTTTTCGGAACCGGCTGCTCGCCCTCTTCGACGGCCTCGGCCACGCCGGGCTGCGCGGCGACCAGCGGCCCAAGCCGCGGCCCTTGCGCGGCGATCCATTCGCCCACCGGCACGGTAAATCCGCGCTTGCGCGAGAACGCCCTGGCCTCGGGCTGGCGCTCGGCGAGCCAGCGGCGCAGCAGCCACTTGCCCATGCCGCCGCGCACCTTGAGCGCATCGGGCAGGCGGAACACCGCGGCGGCGACCTGTGGGTCGAGGAACGGCGTTCGTCCCTCGAGCCCGTGCGCCATCAGGCAGCGGTCGATCTTGGTCAGCAGGTCGTGCGGCAGCCAGTCGGCGCAGTCGACCGCCTGGGCGACCTGCAGCCGGCTGCGCCCGCCCCGCGCCTCGGTCGCCTCGGCAGCGGCGATGTCGTCGCGCCAGCCGACCGGGTCGTCGCGCAGGATGCCGAGCCGGTCGAGCGCGCCGCGGCCGCGGAACGCCTTGCCGCCGCGCCACCAGGGCCGCAACACGCTGCGGTACCGGCCGTAGCCGGCGAACAGCTCGTCGCCGCCCTCGCCGGTCAGCACCACCTTGAGACCCTGGGCCGCGGTGGCGGCCAGCTTGTAGGTGGGAAGCGCGGCGTAGTCGGCCACCGGGTCATCGAGCGCCGCCGCGACCTCGGGCAGGAGCGCCCAGAAATCGGCCTCGGCGAACGTGACCTCGACATGCTCGGCGCCGAGCCGGTGCGCCAGCGACCGGGCGTGGGCACGTTCGTCGTGCGCGCCGGCGCCTTCGAAGCCGATGGTGAACGCCTGCACCGGGCGATCGTTGAGCCGCGCCATCAGCGTCAACAGCGCCGAGCTGTCGATGCCGCCCGAGAGGAACATGCCGTAGGGCACGTCCGAGCGTTGATGGATGCGCACGCTGTCTTCCAGCGCCGCGTCGAGGCGCCGTTCGGCCTCGGCTTCGCCGATCTCCTCCGGCCCGCCCTCGGGCAACGCGTTTCGCCGCAAGCGCTCGACGATGCGCCCGTTGGCGACGACCAGCGTCTCGCCGGGCAGCACGCGCTTGATATCCTCGAAGATCGTGTCGCGGCCGGTGGTGAACTGGAGCTGGAGAAGCTGGTTGCGCGCCCGCGGCACAAGCCGCGGCTCGACCAGGCCGGCGGCGATCAGCGCCTGCGGCTCGGAGGCGAAGGCGAGGCCATCGCCGGTTTCGAGATAGTAGAGCGGCTTGATGCCGAACGGATCGCGGGCGAGAAACAGGCGCGCTTCCGCCGGGTCGTAGAGCGCCACCGCGTACATCCCACGCAGCGCCTCGCCGAAGCGCGCGCCGTCGCGGCGGTAGAGGTGCAACGCCACCTCGCAGTCGGACTTGGTGGCGAAGGACGCGCCGGCGAGCGCCGCGCGCTGCTCGATGTAGTCGTAGATCTCGGCGTTGGCCACCAGCGCCGCGCCGCCAGGCTCGAACAACGGCTGATCTCCGGTTTCGAGGTCGATGATCGCGAGCCGCGTCTGCACCATGGCCACGCCGCCGGCGCGGTAGCGCCCGGTGCCGTCGGGGCCGCGGTGGCCGAGCGCGCGAGCGAAGGCGTCGAGCAGCGCCTCGCCCGGCGCCGCGCCGCGGTTGCTCATGAAGCCGGCGATGCCGCACATCAGGCGGCCACGCGGGCGAAGAAGTCGAGGTAGCGCCGCACCACGACGCGCTCGCCGTGGCTTTGCTCGAACGCCGCGCGGCCGGCCGCCGCGAGCCGGCCGGCAAGCGCGCTGTCGGCGAGGACGCGCCGGATCGCGCGTGCGAGCGCGTCCGCGTCGTCGACCGGAACCAGGAGGCCGGTCTCGCCGTCGGCGATCAGCTCCGCGGGGCCG
>JACZUY010000071.1 GCA_022572945.1 Pseudomonadota bacterium | reverse complement strand
GGCGCCGGTCAGCCCCCCGGTCGCGGCGAGAAGCCCGACCACCTGCCGGGTGGTCAGGCCCTCGGGCACCGTCAGCCGGCGCACCACGGTGCGGCCGCTCAGCAACAGCGCCATCACCCCGCGGGCGCTGACGCCGGGCGCGAACCCGAACTCGCCGGCCTGGAGCCCGCGGGCGGCGCCCGACAGGCGCACGCCCCAAACGAACAGCCACGGGGTTTCGATCACGCCGGCCTCGGCGAGCCGGCGCGCGATCTCATCGAGGCCGATGCCGCGCGGCAACACCAGCGCGGTTTCCGCGGCCAGCGGCCCGGCGCTGTCGAAGGCCCGGCTCCCCCACCAGAGCGCGGCCGCGCCGAGCGCCGCGACGATGACGAAAGCGGTGAGAACGCCGGCGACGAAACGCCGCATCGCGCTCAATCGACCTTGCCGAGCACCAGCGTGGCGTTGGTTCCGCCGAAGCCGAACGAGTTCGACATGGCGTAGCGGACCGGCCGCTCCTTGGCTTGGTGCGGGACCAAGTCGAGGTCGCATCCCGACGACGGGTTGTCGAGGTTGAGCGTGGGCGGCACCACGCCCTGGTTGATGGCGAGGATCGAGAAGATCGCCTCGACGCTCCCCGCGGCGCCCAGGAGATGACCGGTCGAAGACTTGGTGGACGACATCGACAGCTTGTACGCGGCGTCGCCGAACAGCCGTTTCACCGCCCCCAGCTCGATCCCGTCGCCGAGCGGGGTCGAGGTGCCGTGGGCGTTGATGTAGTCGATGTCCTCGGGATTCAGCTCGGCGTCGCGCAGCGCCGCGCGCATCGACCGGTAGCCGCCGCTGCCGTCTTCGGCCGGGGCGGTGATGTGATGGGCGTCGCCGGAAAGACCGTAGCCCATGACCTCGGCGTAGACATGCGCCCCGCGCTTGCGCGCATGGTCGAGTTCCTCGACCACCACCACGCCCGCCCCCTCGCCCATGACGAAGCCGTCGCGGTCGCGGTCCCAGGGGCGCGACGCGCGCGTTGGCTCATGGTTGAAATGGGTGGAAAGCGCGCGCGAGGCCGCGAAACCGGCTATGCCCAGGCGGCAGACCGCCGCCTCGGCGCCGCCCGCGACCATCACGTCGGCGACCCCCGACTCGACCAATCGCGCCGCGTCGCCGATCGCGTGCGCCCCAGTCGAGCACGCCGTCACCACCGAATGGTTCGGCCCCTTGAACCCGTACCGGATCGACACGTGGCCGGACGCCAGGTTGATCAGCGAGGCAGAAATGAAATACGGGCTGAGCCACCGCGGCCCGCGCTCCTTCACCAGGATCGCCCCGTTGGCGATCGTCTCCAGCCCGCCGATGCCGGAGCCGATCATGACCCCGGTTCGCTCGCGCGACTCCTCGTCGTCGGGTTGCCAACCGGCATCCTCGACCGCGGCGACGGCGGCGGCGACCGCGAAAATGATGAACGCGTCGGCCTTGCGTTGGTCCTTGGGCGACATCACCTGGTCGGGGTCGAACGCATGCGCCTCATCGCCGCGCGGCACCTGGCCCGCCACCTGACAAGCGATATCGGAAACGTCGAAACTTTCGATGCGGCCGATGCCCGAGTCACCATTGATCAATCGCTCCCACGACGGTTTGACGCCGCATGCGAGCGGAGAAACCATTCCGAGACCGGTTACCACGGCTCGTCTCATGACGGCACCGATCGCAGACGACGAGTGAGAACGGGCTCGCGCCGGCGGGTTGCGACCGCGATTACGCGCTATCGGAGATGTGGTCGATCGCGTCCTTGACGGTGAGTATCTTTTCCGCCGCGTCGTCGGGAATCTCGCAGCCGAACTCCTCCTCGAACGCCATCACGAGCTCCACCGTGTCGAGGCTGTCGGCCCCGAGGTCGTCGATGAAGCTCGCCGAGTCGATAACCTTCGATTCGTCCACGCCAAGGTGCTCGACGACGATTTTTTTTACGCGCTCGGCGATGTCGCTCATAACTGCTTTCCCCTCGTCTGCAATTCCTGGACCTCAAACTTCAAAGGCTGAGCGCAACGGCAAAGCTTTTGACTGGACCCGGCCGGGCCAAAAGGCGAGGTTTCGTATCACACTTTGATTCGCTTGGCGAGTCGCGGCGCAGGCTCATTTTCCGCCCCTCGATCGGCGCCTAAATCATCGCCATGCCGCCGTTCACGTGGAGCGTCTGGCCGGTGACGTAACGCGCTTCGTCGCTGGCCAGGAACACCGCGCAGGCGGCGACCTCGTCGGGCGTGCCGGCGCGCCGGAGAGGAATTCCCGCAACCATCGCTGCGCGCGCCGCGTCAACGAGATCCGCGGTCATCGCCGTATCGATCATCCCCGGCGCGATACAGTTGACGGTGATTCCGCGGGAGGCGATTTCGGCGGCGAGCGCCTTGCTGAAGCCGACCATCCCCGCCTTGGCGGCGGCGTAGTTGGCCTGCCCCGGATTGCCGGTCGTGCCGACCACCGAGGCGATGCCGATGATGCGTCCCCAGCGGCGCTTGACCATGCCGCGCAGCGCCGCGCGCGCGATGCGGAACGCCGCGGTGAGGTCGACCTCGATGACCGTCTGCCAGTCGTCATCGCTCATCCGCATCATCAGCCCGTCGCGGGTGACGCCGGCGTTGTTGACGACGATGTCGAGGCCGTCCATCGCGGTTTCGGCCTCGCCGGCGAGACCATCAACCGCCGCGGCGTCGGATAGATCGCACGGGGTGACGTACGCGCGCTGCCCGAGGTCGGCGGCGAGCGCGTCGAGCGCGCCGCGCCGCGTGCCCGACAGCGCCACCGCCGCCCCCTGGGCGTGCAGGGCGCGCGCGATGGCGCCGCCGATGCCGCCCGAGGCGCCGGTGACCAACGCGCATTTTCCTGTCAGATCGAACATGTCCGCGTCCTTCAGATGGTTTTCAGCAACGCCTCGACGACCGCCGGCGTTTCCACCGCAAACGCCGTCATCTCCCGGTCGATGCGCCGGGCAAGGCCGGTGAGCACCTTGCCGGCGCCCAGCTCGACCAGCGTGTCGACGCCGTTGTCGCGCATATAAAGCACGCTTTCGCGCCAGCGCACCATGTTGGTCACTTGCTCGACCAACATCCGCCGGATCTCGCCGGGCGCGGTCACCGCCTCCGCGGCGACGTTGGCGACCAGCGGCACGCCGAGAGGCCTGATTTCGGTCTCGGCCAGCGCCTCGGCCATGGCGTCCGCCGCGGGCGCCATGAGCGTGCAGTGGAACGGGGCGCTCACCGGCAACTCGATGCAGCGCTTGACGCCGTGCTCGGGGGCGATTTCGATCGCCCGGGCGACGGCTTCGCGCGCGCCGCTGATGACCACCTGCCCCGGCGCGTTGTCGTTGGCGATGTCGCACACGCCGCCCTCTGCCGCGGCCGCGGCGATCGCCCGGGCGGCGTCGAGATCGATGCCAAGAAGCGCCGCCATCGCGCCTTCGCCCACCGGCACCGCCTGCTGCATCGCCAGGCCGCGACGGCGCAACAGGCGCGCGGTATCGGCAAGCGCCAGCGCCCCAACCGCCGCCAGCGCCGAATATTCGCCGAGCGAATGACCGGCGACAAAGCTGCATTTCTCGGAGAGCGCGAAGCCGCCCTCCGACTCGATCACCCGCACCGCCGCCAGAGAGACCGCCATCAGCGCCGGCTGAGCGTTCTCGGTGAGCGTGAGATCGGCCTCGGGGCCCTCCAGCACCAGGCGCGAAAGGCGCTGGCCGAGCGCGTCGTCGACCTCCTCGAAGACCTCGCGCGCGGCGGGAAATGCGTCGGCCAGGGCGGCCCCCATCCCGACTTCCTGCGACCCCTGCCCGGGAAAGATGAATCCACGCGCCACGCGGCTTGGACCCCCGTTCGTGAAGCTCGCCACCCGCTGGTGGCGCCGGTAGTGAAAACGCCCGTTATTACACTGTCAAGCGCGCTTGCGCGGCCGCCGGTTTCGGGTATAGTGCGGCGCTTCGAATCTCCTTGCCGGCACCGCCGGCTGAGCCCGTTCCGCCGTCCACCGCTCGCGGCCGGCCGGCGCCGGGCGCCCAACAGCCATAAGGAGAGGTTTGGAATGCCGCTCTACGAGAGCACCTTTATCGCACGCCACGACATGTCGTCGCAGCAGGTCGAGGCGCTCGCCGAAACCCTCACCGAACTCGTCACGGAGAACGGCGGCGAGGTCGTCAAGACCGAGTTCTGGGGCCTGAAAACGCTCGCCTACCGCATCAAGAAAAACCGCAAGGGGCACTACGTTCACTTCAACCTGAACGCCCCCCCGGCATCGGTCCAGGAGATGGAGCGCAACATGCACCTCAACGAGGACGTGCTGCGCTTCCTGACGGTGCGGGTCGAAGAGCTCGACCCCGAGCCGTCGGTGATGATGCAGGCGCGCGCGGCGCGCGACGACCGTGCGCGGCGCGGCGGCGGGCCCCCAAGGTCAAGGAGCGAGGAGCCGGCGAAGGCGAAGGACGCGGAGCCGGCGAAGGCCAAGGACGCGGAGCCGGCGAAGGCCAAGGACGCGGAGCCGGCGAAGGCCAAGGACGCGGAGCCGGCGAAGGCCAAGGACGCGGAGCCGGCGAAGGCCAAGGACGCGGAGCCGGCGAAGGCCAAGGACGCGGAGCCGGCGAAGGCCAAGGACGCAAAGCCGGCGAAGGCCAAGGACGCGGAGCCGGCGAAGGCCAAGGACGCAAAGCCGGCGAAGGCCAAGGACGCGGAGCCGGCGAAGGCCAAGGACGCGGAGCCGGCGAAGCCGGAGAGCGAAACCGGTGACGACGACGCCACGGAGGCGACGGAGAAGGCCGGCAAGGACTCAGGAGACGACGAATGACCGACTCGACCACGCGCAGCGAAGCCGGGTCTCCGGCGGCCGCACCGCCCCGGCCCGCGCCGCGGCGATCGTTCTTCCGCCGCCGCAAGACGTGCCCGTTCTCGGGCGCCAACGCGCCCAAGATCGACTACAAGGACGCGAAGCTGTTGCTACGCTTTCTGTCCGAGCGCGGCAAGATCGTGCCGAGCCGCATCACCGCGGTCTCGGCCAAGAAGCAGCGCGAGCTGGCCCGCGCCATCAAGCGGGCCCGCAACCTGGCGTTATTGCCGTTCGTCGTGAAGTAGGCCGGCGCGGCGGCGCCGGTGCCGGGCATGTCGAAATCAACGCTCATCGCCATCGTGGCGGGTGTCGTCAGTGGCGTCGTGTTCGTCGCGCCGCTGTTCGGCTCGTTGCTCGGGCTGTTGCTCGCCAACTTCACCCAACTGCCGCTGTTTCTCGTCGGCCTGAACCTCGGTGTCTCGGCGGTGAGCATTGCCGCGGTGACCGGCGCCGCGACGGTGGCCGCCATCGGCGGCCTCGCGCCGGTGGCGGCGTTCGTCGTCACCTTCGCCGTCCCGGCGGTGATCGTGGTGCGCCAGACGTTGCTGTCGCGAACCGCCGCCGACGGCAGCGTCGAGTGGTATCCGTCGGGGGGCGTGCTGGCGATCCTGGTGTGCTACGGGCTGGCGGCGTTGGCCGTCGTCATGTCGCTGGTGGGAAGTCCGGAGGGCGGTATGCTGGGTATGACCCGCGCCTGGATCGACCAGGGTCTGGCGCAGGTCGCGCCGGACCTTCCCGCGGACACGAGGGCGGATATGGCGGCCGGCATGTCGACGCTGTTCCCCGCGATGTTGGTGACCTCGTGGCTGCTGACGATCCTCGCCAACGTCGCCCTGGCGCACGCGGCGCTCGCCCGCTGGGGATCGAACCGCCGGCCGTCTCTCGATCTTCTGGGGGTCGAGCTTCCGCTGGCAATGGCGTTTGCTTTCGCCGCGGGCGTGGCGTTGTGGCTGATCGGCGGCGACATCCTCGGCCTCATCGGCAAGACGCTCACGGTGGCCATCGCCGCGGTCTACGTCTTTCAGGGTATCGCCCTCGTGCATCACGTATCGCGCCGGTGGCCGGGTCGGACCTTCGCGCTGATCGTGTTCTATTTCATTCTGCTGGTCCTGCTCGGCTTGCCGGGGTTGGCGCTGGTCGCCGCGCTGGGACTCGCCGATCAGCTGATCGGGCTGCGCAGACGCTTCGCCGGCGCGGCGCCCGGTAAGTAAGGAGGACGACTGATGGAAGTGATCCTGTTGGAGCGCATCGAGAAACTCGGCCAGATGGGCGACGTGGTCAACGTCAAGCCCGGTTACGCGCGCAACTATCTACTGCCGCGGGGCAAGGCGCTGCGCGCCACCAGCGAGAACATCGACCGCTTCGAAAGTGATCGGGGGCAGCTCGAGGCGACCAACCTCGAGCAGCGCAAGGAAGCCGAAGCCGTCGCCGCCAAGCTCGAGGGCTTCTCGTGTGTGCTGCTCAGGCAGGCGAGCGAGGGCGCCCAGCTCTATGGTTCGGTCAGCGCGCACAACATCGCCGATGCGGCGAGCGAGACCGGCGTGAGCCTGACGCGCCGGCAAGTGCAGCTCGACCGGCCGATCAAGACGCTGGGCGTTCACCGCGTGCGGGTCATGCTGCACCCCGAGGTGATCGTCGGCATCGACGTGAACGTCGCGCGCTCGGCCGAGGAAGCCGAGTCTCAGGCCACCGCCGCCGCGCGGCCCGAGGCGCCGGCCGAGGGCACGGAAGAGCCGCTGGCGAATGTCGCGGCCAAAGCGCCGGACGAAGCCGCGGAGACCGCCGAGGCCAGCGAGGACACCGAAGCGCCGGACGAAGCCGGCGAGGCCGGCGACTCCCCGGCGTAACCGCGGCCGCTCGCCAAGACCGACTTTAAGTCACAGGACGCGCGCGCGTGGACCGACGGTAAAAGTCACTGCCGTCGCGAGGAAATCCGGTTTCCGTCCCCGAAGTTAACCGGGTGTGGATTGAATCAATTCATGGGTACCACAGCCTTCGTCGCACCTTTTCCCTGCTTAACCCGCGGCGTCCGTGGTAAATACCTCCGATCGGGAAGGTGGAGGGGGCCGTGAGCGTAGAAGGCGTTGTCGACGAGCGGGGCGACGACATCACGTACCGCGCCCTGCCGCACAACGACGAGGCCGAGCAGGCGCTCCTCGGCGCCATGCTGGTCAACAACGAGGTCGCCAACCGGGTCTCCGGGTTCCTGCGGCCCGAGCATTTCTTCCAGCCCGTCCACGGGCGCATCCACGAGGCCATCATCAAGCTCGTCGAGCGCGGCCAGATCGCCAATCCGGTCACGCTGAAACATTACTTCGAGGGTGACGAGGCGCTCGCCAACATCGGCGGCGCCCAGTATCTCGCGCGGCTCGCCGGCTCGGTGGTGACGATCATCAACGCCGAGGACTACGGGCGCACGGTGCACGACCTGTTCCTGCGGCGCGAGCTGATCCGGCTCGGCGAGGACGTCGTCAACAACGCTTACGACTACCGCATCGACACCCCCGCGCGCGAGCAGATCGAGGGGGCCGAGCATCATCTCTTTACCCTCGCCGAGGAGGGCCAGTACGAAGGCGGCTTCGAGCAGCTCGAACGCCCGCTGACCGGCGCCGTCGAGATGATGGAAAGCGCTTACAAGCACGACGGCGGCATGCCCGGGGTATCTACGGGGTTACTCAAGCTCGATAGTCAACTCGGCGGACTGCAACGCTCGGACCTCATCATCCTCGCCGGACGGCCGTCGATGGGCAAGACCGCGCTCGCCACCAACATCGCCTTCCACGCCGCCAAAAGCCACCGCGTCGAGGCCGGCGACAACGGCCGCGACAAGACCGTCGACGGCGCGGTGGTCGGCTTCTTCTCGCTCGAGATGTCGGCCGAGCAGCTCGCCTTTCGTTTGCTTGCCGAGGAGACCGGGATTTCCCCCGACAGGCTGCGCCGGGGGCAGCTCTCAAGGGACGACTTCTCCAAGGTCGTCACCGCGAGCCAGAAGCTGGCCCGGGCCCCGTTCTTCATCGACGACACGCCGGCGTTGTCGATCGCCGCGCTCAGGACTCGCGCGCGACGCCTCAAGCGCACCCACAAGCTGTCGCTGGTCGTCGTCGATTACCTCCAGCTTTTGCGGCCTTCCGGACGCAGGAATTACGACAACCGCGTGCTCGAAATTTCGGAGATTACGCAAGGGCTCAAGGCGCTGGCCAAGGAACTCGACGTGCCGGTGCTTGCGCTCTCGCAACTCTCGCGCGCGGTCGAGCAGCGGGATGACAAGCGGCCCCAACTGGCGGACCTGCGAGAATCGGGCACAATCGAACAAGACGCCGATGTGGTTATGTTTATCTATCGCGAAGCCTATTACAAGGCGCGCAAGGAACCAGGCGAAGGAACTGATGAACACCACAAATGGCGTGAGGAAATGACTAAGATAAACAATGTCGCGGAGATAATCATCGCGAAACACCGCAACGGTCCCATCGGAAAAGTAAACCTGTTCTTCGACGGGACAACGACGAAATTCGGAAACCTGGACGAAATTCACACCCCCGACGAGACCCATCACAGCGCCGACGATGTGCCCTTCTGACACCGCGGGCGCGGTGTTGACCATCGACCTCGGCGCGGTGGCCGCCAACTACCGGACGCTTCGCGGCCGCCTGGGCGGCGCGCGCTGCGCCGCGGTGGTCAAGGCCGACGCCTACGGGCTGGGCGTGGACCGCGTGGCGCCGGCGCTTGCCCGCGCGGGCTGCGAGACTTTCTTTGTCGCCACGCTCGACGAGGGCGTCGCGTTGCGCGCGTTAGCGCCCGCGTCCGAAATCCACGTGCTCAACGGGGTCACGCCGGGGTGCGAAAAGACATTCGCCGGGCACGGCCTTCACCCGGTGCTCAATGACCTCGGCCAGATCGAGTGCTGGGCAACGTTCGCCCGCGCCCACGGCGAACGCGCCGCGGCGATCCACATCGACACCGGGATGTGCCGCCTGGGCCTGCCGCCCGACGAGGTCGACCGGGTCGCCGCCGAGCCCGAACGGCTCGACGGCCTGCGCCTCAACTTGGTGATCAGCCACCTCGCCTGCGCCGAGCAGCGCGACAACCCGATGAACGCGGTCCAGCGCGACGCGTTCGTCGCCCGGCGCGCCCGGCTGCCGGCGGCGCGAGCCAGCCTAGCCAACTCCTCGGCGATCTTTCTCGGCGCCGATTATCACTTCGATCTGGCGCGTCCGGGGGTCGCGCTCTACGGCGTCAACCCGACCCCCGGCGAGCCCAATCCGATGGCGGAAGTCGTTCGTTTACAAAGCAAAATCATCCAGGTACGCGACGTTGACAGCCCCCAGACCGTTGGCTATGGTGCGACCCACCGAATCGCCGCGCCGGGGCGGATCGCCACCGTTCCCGTGGGTTACGCCGACGGGTATCTGCGTTCACTCAGCGGCCGCGGGTTCGCCGCCATCGGCGGTGTGCAAGTGCCGGTGGTGGGGCGGGTTTCGATGGATCTGATCACCCTCGATGTTTCGGCCTTGCCTCGCGACGCCGCGCGACCCGGCGCCACGGTCGACCTCATCGGCGGCGCCTGTCCGATCGACGAGGTGGCGGCGCGCGCCGCGACCATCGGCTACGAGATCCTCACCAGCCTCGGCCGGCGCTATCGCCGGGAATATGTCGGCGCACCCGACTGAACGATGAAATTTCCCGCCGCCATCGGTCGCGTCTTCCTGGGCTTCCTCGCCAGCACACGGCGGTTGGGTATGTTTGCCGCGATCTCCCATAGCGTACCGCCCCCGTTCTATCCCCGCCCGATCTGGCGGCAGGTGGCCGACGATAACCTTCGCCCCTCTGGAAACGTGCAAACACCATGGGCCGACACCATTGTTCCCCGGGTTAAATCGGCATTGCTCAAAGAGCAAACTCGATGACGTCTCGTACCGCGCAGGCCTATGACACTCTGGTGCTCCACAATCCTAAGTTAGTTCTGGTCGTGCTGCTCTCAATTCTGGTTTTCTTCGGTTATCACACAAAAGACTTCAAGTTGGACGCATCGGCCGACTCGTTGTTGCTGGAAGACGACGTGGACCTCGAAGTGTTGCGGAAAATCCACGAGCGATATCCGAGTAACGACTTACTCGTTGTGACGTACACCCCCGACGAAGATCTCTTCTCGGACCAAGCATTAGAGTCTTTGAAACAACTCCGTGGAGAACTCGAGAAAGTCGCCAGCGTGGACACGGTGTTCACGATACTCGATGCCCCCCTGTTCAAAAGCTCGGACGTACCGTTAGCGGACATGATCGACGATATACCAAGCCTGGAGAAACCCGGTGTCGACCGGGGCAAGGCCAAAGACGAGCTGCTCAATAGCCCCATTTTTCGCGAGCTCATCATCAGTGTAGATGGTCGAACCACCGCTTTACTGTTGGGACTGGTCGAGGACCAGCAGTACAACAGCTTACTCCGATCGCGAAATGAGCTGCGCGCCAAACAACGAAATACCGGTCTCTCCGTTAAAGAAGCGCAAACCCTGGAACGCATCAACAGCGAATACGATCAGGCGCATGAAGCGTTAAATGAGCAACGCCACCTTGACGTTGCACACATCAGAGAGATCATCGAACCGTACCGCCGGCATGGCGTTTTATATCTCGGCGGTGTGCCGATGATTACCGACGACATGATTACATTCGTGCGCAACGACCTGATCATCTTCGGTGGTGGTGTTTTTGTGTTTCTCATCATTGTTCTCACCGTCATCTTTCGGGAATTGCGCTGGATCGTGCTCCCACTGCTCAGCTGCTTTTATGCCGGATTGATCATGGTGGGTGTACTGGGATTGATCGGTTGGAAGGTCACCGTCATCTCATCCAATTTTCTCGCCCTTATGCTGATCATCACCATCTCGATGAACATTCATTTGATCGTGCGTTACCGGCAGCTCAATCGAGATCATCCTGGTGACGATCAGTTTGCGCTGGTCAGAACCACCATGCATAAGATGGTGAAACCCTGTCTATACACCGCGCTAACGACCATCATCGGTTTTAGCTCCCTGGTCGTGAGCGAAATCAAGCCGGTCATCGACTTCGGGTGGATGATGAGCGCCGGTTTGGCGGTGACATTTGTCACCTCGTTTCTACTGT
>JACZUY010000236.1 GCA_022572945.1 Pseudomonadota bacterium | reverse complement strand
CGCAAGCACTCGTTCGAGATGCTGTTCACCGGCGACATCGTGCCCGCCGAGCGGGCCGAGGAGGTCGGTCTCGTCAACAAGGTGGTGCCGCCCGAGGAGCTCGACGCCGCGATCGATGGGTACGCCCAATCGATCATCGGCAAGTCCCAGGTCGCGGTCGCCGCGGGCAAGCGCGCGTTCTACCGCCAGATCGAGATGGGGCTCGAGCAGGCGTACGACTTCGCCGCCGAGGAGATGGCGCTCAACATGACGTTCCACGACGCCGGCGAAGGCATCGACGCGTTCATCGCCAAGCGGACGCCGGTCTGGCGTCACGAGTAGGCGCGCAAGCGAGTTCGCGTCGGCGCATTCACCCGGCGACCCTGGCGGGCACCACCCGGGACCAGTTGGTGACATGACCCACGATCACTACTCCGACTCGACCCTGCGCGGAATCCTGCGCGAATGCCGCACGATCGCGATGGTCGGCACCTCGGCGAACTGGGTGCGGCCGAGCTATTACGCGATGAAGTACCTGCAACAGAAGGGCTACCGGGTCATCCCGGTCAATCCGGCGCGCGCGGGCGGCGAGATCCTCGGCGAACGGGTGCATGCCAGTCTCGGGGACATCCCCGAGCGCTTCGACATGGTCGACATTTTCCGCAACTCCGAGGCGGCCGGTCCGGTCACCGACGAGGCGATCGCCGTGGCCGCGGACAAGGGCGTCAAGGTGGTGTGGATGCAGCTCGGCGTGCGCAACGACGAGGCCGCCCGGCGGGCCGAGGCGGCGGGGTTGACGGTGGTCATGAACCGCTGCCCCAAGATCGAGTACGGCCGGCTCTCGGGCGAATTGAGCTGGGGCGGCATCAACACGGGAATCATCTCCTCGAAGCGGCAGAAGGCGATCTAGCGATGACCAAGGCGAAAGCGCCAGCGCCGGCGCCCGGGCCGCTCGACGAACCCGAAGCCGGCGAGGCGCCGCGGGCATTCGGCTTCGAGACCCGCGCCATCCATGCCGGCGCCCGCCCCGACGCGACGACCGGCGCCCGGGCGACGCCGATCTTCCAGACCACGTCGTACGTGTTCGACGACGTCGACCACGCCGCCTCGCTGTTCAACCTGCAGACCTTCGGCTACATCTACTCGCGCATCAACAACCCCACCGTGTCGGTGCTCGAGGAACGCATCGCCACCATGGAGGGCGGGCGCGGCGCGGTCGCCGCCGCGTCGGGCCATGCGGCGCAGTTCCTCTGCTTCTTCACGCTCCTCGAGCCGGGCGACGAGTTCGTCTCGTCGAAGAGCCTCTACGGCGGCTCGATCACCCAGTTCGGCATCAGCTTCAAACGCCTGGGCTGGACCTGCCACTTCGTCGACTCCGACGATCCGGAGAACTTCGAGCAGGCGATGACGCCGAGGTGCAAGGCGATCTTCGTCGAGGGCCTGGCGAATCCGGGCGGCGTCGTCGTCGACCTCGAGCCCGTGGCCGAGATCGCGCGCCGCCACGGCATCCCGCTGATCGTCGACAATACCCTGGCCACGCCCTATCTCTGCCGGCCCTTCGAATGGGGCGCGGATTTCGTCATCCACTCGATGACCAAGTTCATCGGCGGCCAGGGCAACTCGCTCGGCGGCATAATCGTCGAATCGGGCCGCTTCGACTGGTGGCGCGACGGCAAGTTCCCGACCATGACCGAGCCCGATCCGGCGTACCACGGGCTCACCTTCGCCGAGACCTTCGGCGACTTCGGCTTCACCATGAAGGCGCGCGCGGTGGGCTTGCGCGACTTCGGCCCGACGCTGTCGCCGATGAACGCGTTCCTGCTGTTGCAGGGCTGCGAGACGCTGGCGCTCAGGATGGAGCGGCACTGCGCCAACGCGCAGGCGTTGGCCGAGTATCTCGAGGCGCACCCGAAGGTTTCCTGGGTGGCTTACGCGGGCCTCAAGTCGAGCCCCTATCACGCGCTCGCGCGCAAGTACCTACCCAAGGGCGCCGGCGCGGTGTTCACCTTCGGCGTCAAGGGCGGATACGAAGCCGGAGTCAGGCTGGTCGAGGCGTGCGAGCTGTTCTCGCACCTCGCCAACATCGGCGACACGCGGAGCCTGATCCTCCATCCCGCTTCGACCACCCACCGCCAGCTCACCGACGAGCAGCGCGCGGCCGCGGGCACGGGCCCCGACGTGATCCGGCTCTCGGTCGGCCTCGAGACCATCGACGACATCATCGCCGACCTCGACCAGGCGCTCGCGCGCCTCTGAGCATTATTCGTTCACCTTTACACAGCAAAGGTGAACTGCGTTCAGTCGCCACGCAGGCCAAATCTTGTATCGACCAAAACGTGGCCGCAGGGGCGGCGGCCCGCATTTATTGCGATCAAGGGGGGCGCGGGCTGGCGTAATCCGAACGAGTGGAATCGCTCGGATTACGCTCTAGCACCGTCGAAAGAACGGGTATCGGCGACGGCGCCCGGCGCGCTACGCTGCACACCATGGTCCGAGCGTCGCTCGCGGCTGCCGCCGCGCTGTCGTTGTGGTCCGCCGTCCCCGCCCGGGCGGCCGAGCCGGTCGATCTGGCGCTGGTGCTGGCGGTCGATTCGTCGTCGAGCGTCAACTTCCACGAGTTCAACCTTCAGATGCGCGGGCTCGCCGACGCCTTCCGCGACGGGGCCGTGCTCAACGCGATCATGGCGGCGGCCCCCAACGGCATCGCGGTCACGCTGGTCCAGTGGTCGAGCCCCGACCGGCAGGCGCTGGCATTCGGCTGGGCCGAGGTGCGCGACGCGGCGTCGGCCGAG
>JACZUY010000070.1 GCA_022572945.1 Pseudomonadota bacterium | reverse complement strand
CCGGCGCTCCGGTCCACGGCGACGACGCGCGCGCCGGCGGCGGCAAGCTGCGCGGTCTTGCCGCCGGGCGCGGCGCACAGCTCGATGACGGTCTCTCCGGCGACGTCGCCGAGAAGACGCGCCGGCAACGAAGCGGCGGCGTCCTGCACCCACCAGCCGCCTTCGGCGTAACCGTCGAGGTCCTCGACCGCGCCGCCGAGCGCGCGCCTGAGCGTTCCCGTCGGCAGCACCCGGGCGTCGAGACGCCGCGCCCAGCCTTCGGCGTCGCGCTTCACCGTGATGTCGAGCGGCGGCTCGGCGAGATGGGCCTCGGCGATGGCGCGCGCGGTCGCCTCGCCGTAGGCGCGGCGCCAGCTTTCCCACAGCCATCCGGGGGTGTCGAGGCGCGGCGCGTCGTGTTTTGCCGCGAGCCCGGCGCCCTCGCGCGCGAGCCGGCGCAGGACCGCGTTGACCAACCCCTTGTATGCACGGTTGCGTCCGACCAGCGAAACCGCGCCGTCGACCGCGGCGTGCGGCGGCGTGCCGAGAAATGCGAGCTGACACGTCCCGAGCCGGAGGATTTGGCGGATGCGCGCCGCCTTGGCGGACAGCGGCTTGTCGAGACAATGGGCGATCAGCGCGTCGATCTGGCCGAGGCGCCGGAGCGTCGTCGATACCAGCAATCGCGCGAAGGCGCGGTCGCGCGCCTCGAGCCGCGCCAGGCCGGCGTGGTCCGCAAGCGCGTCGTCGAGCGGGCGCCTGTCGCCGAGAACGGTATCGAGGACGTCGAGGGCGCAGGCGCGTGCGGTCGGCGCAGAACTCATGGGCGGCGGTGTAGCGCAGGCGGCTTGCCACTGTCGAGCGACATCGTCTAGATTTGTAGGCGTCATTGCTTTGGGCCGGGGCGCGCCCCGCGAATCTAACAACAACGCGTCGCTTGTGAGCAAAACCACGAAAACACCCGGCGAGGCGCCGAAGGCGCGCGACGCCGCGAGGACCGACCCTCCGGCCAAGCCCGCGGCCAAGCGCCCGACGGAGGTCGGGGGCCGCAAGAAGGGCCTCGACCCCACCCGCTACGGCGACTGGGAAATGAAAGGCCGGGCGATCGATTTCTAGCCTCCCAAGCAACGAAATCCAGTTCTTGATTTGTTCGCAATCTTCTGCGACACTCAGGGGTCGTGCGCCGCGACAAAAGATTCTATTATTGGTTGAGACAGGCGCGAGCCTGTTCGCCGCGCTGCCGGAGATCGCGGGGCGCGACAGGGGTGATCGGCCATGCGACACGAACCGCCGCGACGCGGGTGATGCGAAACCAATCGACGCCTCGACTGCTGCCTGGGCTGCTGCTCGCGCTCGGCGTGCTGCTCGGCGCGGCTTCGGAGGCGGGCCGGGGCTGGCCGCGCGACGTGGTCGCGGGGCCGGTGGCCGCGCGCGTGCTCGCGGTGATCGACGGCGACACCATCGCCGTCAGCGCGCGCATCTGGATCGGGCAGCACGTGGTGACGCGGGTGCGGATCGTCGGCGTCGATGCGCCCGAGCTCAAGGGCGGCTGCTCGCGCGAGCGCGCGCTCGCGGTCGAGGCGCGTGATTTCGTTGTGGACGCGATCGACGACGGCGTCGTCATGCTGAGAGACATTCGCTACGACAAGTACGGCGGCCGCGTGCTCGCCCGCGTCGAGAACGGCAACGGCCAGGACCTCGCGGCGTTGCTCGTCGCCGCCGGTCTGGGGCGCGCCTACGACGGCGGCGCCCGCGCGTCGTGGTGCGAGGGGTCGCCGTCGGGCTCCTGAGCCACGCTCCCTCATCGGTCGGACCGTGCTACCATCGCGGCGATGAGACCGGCAATCGTTGCGCTTGGCGCGCTGCTGCTCGCCGCCGGCTGCGGCGGAGACGGCGGCCTCACGCCCGGCGCGCCGCCCGAGGTCGCGGTGCCCGAGCTCGCCGCCGAGGGCGACGCGGAAGCCCAGGTCACGCTCGGCTTGATGCACGAATCCGGGAAAGGCGCGGCCAAGGACTATGCCGCCGCCGCGCGCTGGTACCGCAAGGCGGCGCGGCAGGGCAACGCGCTCGCCCAATACGCGCTCGGCGAGGTCTACGCGCGCGGCACCGGCGTGCCCCGGGATTACGTCGAGGCCGCGGGATGGTACCGCAAGGCGGCCGAAGGCGGCAACGCGAGCGCCCAGTACATGCTCGCGTATCTCTACGAGAACGGCTTCGGCGTTCCCAGGGACTACGCCCAGGCGAGCGCCTGGTACGGGCGCGCCGGCGTCGGCTGGCGCGCGAGTGGGCTGTTTCCGCCCGGCGCCGAGCGCATCGTCGGCGTCGTGCCCAAGGCCCCGGTGCTGATTCCCCCGATGCGCACGCTGCCCACGGTCACGATCGAATCCGAGCCCCCCGACGAGATATCCGAGGCGGCGGCGACGCCCGCGCCGCGCGGCCGCTCGGGCGGGTACTGGGCGCACCTCGCCTCGTTCCGCACCGAGCCCAGCGCGCTCGACGAGTGGGACCGGCTCAGGCGCCGCCATCCGGACCTCCTCGGCGGGTTGCAGCCGAGCCTGCGCCGCGTCGATCTGGGGGCTGAGAAGGGCGTGTGGCTGCGCCTCCTCGCCGGTCCGCTTGCCGCCACCGGCGCGCTCGACGCGCTGTGCGACAGGCTCCGCGCCCGCCGCGCCTACTGCGCCCGCGCCGCGCCATAAAGACGGTCGAAATTACGGAGACACAGAGGAAGTAAGCTGTAAGCTTATGGCTTACTGCTTGTTTTCCTCGGCGCGCTCGCGTCTAGAGCATTATTCGTCCACCTTTACTAAAGTCGAAGGTGGACTGCGTTCAGTCGCCACGCAGGCTTCCGCCGCATAAGCGGCGGCCCGCAGTCGCGGGCTGGCGCGCAATCCGAACGAATGGAATCGTTCGGATTTCGCTCTACCCCTCGTCGCCGAAGCGGGCGATGTCCTCGGGGCCCTTCTTGAGCGCGACCTTCCCTTCGCCCTGGACCAGGACCCGGATGCCCTCGACGACGTCGGGGTTGGCGAGCGTGCTGACATCGCCGATGTCCATGGTGTTCGAGATCGCCGCGAGCACCCGGCGCATGATCTTCCCCGACCGGGTCTTGGGCATGTCGGGGACGACGTGGACGTGCTTCGGCCGCGCGATCTTGCCGATCATCTCCTCGATCGCCTTGACCACCCTGGTTTCGGTCTCCTTGCTGGCCTCGAAGCCGGGCTTGAGCGAAATGTACATGTCGGGCGCCCGGCCCTTGATTTCGTCGACCACGGGGACGACCGCCGCCTCGGCGATCTCCTCGACCGTCAGGGCCGCCGATTCGAGCTCCTTGGTGCCCAGCCGGTGACCGGCGACGTTGATCACGTCGTCGATCCGGCCGAGAATCCGGTAGTACCCGTCCTCGGCCAGAAGCGCGGCGTCGCCGGTGAGGTAGGGCCAGTCGCGCCAGTCCTTGCTGTCCTTGTCGCGGCAGTATTTCGCGTAATATGTGTCGACGTAGCGCTCGCGGTCGCCCCAAATCGTCTGGAACGCCCCCGGCCACGGGTTGCGAATGCAGATATTGCCCGCCTTGCCCGTGCCCGCGCCGAGCTCCTCGCCGTTCTCGTCGTAGATGACCGGGTGGATTCCGGGCACCGCCGGGCCCGTGCTTCCGGGTTTCATGGGCTGGAGCGCCGGCAGGGTGCTGCACAGGAAGCCGCCGGTTTCGGTCTGCCACCAGGTATCGACGATCGCCGCCTCGCCCTTGCCGACGACGTCGTAATACCAGCGCCACACCTCGGGCTCGATCGGCTCGCCCACCGTCGTCATGTGCTTGAAGTGATAATCGTACTTGGCGGGCTCGTCGGGGCCGGCCTTGCGCAGCATCCGCACCGTCGTCGGCGCGGTGTGGAAGATGTTGACGTCGAGCCGCTCGGCGATCCGCCAGGCGCGCCCGGCGTCGGGGTAGGTGGGAACGCCCTCGTACATGACGGTGGTGGCTGCAAGCGCCAGCGGGCCGTACACGATGTACGAATGGCCGGTGATCCAGCCGATATCGGCCATGCACCAGTAGACGTCCTCGGGGTGGATGTCCTCGATGTACTTCGACGTGCCGGCGACGTAAGCCAGATAGCCGCCGGTGCTGTGCTGACATCCCTTGGGCCTGCCGGTGGTGCCGCTGGTGTACATCAGGAACAGCGGGTCCTCGGCGGCCATGCGGACGGGATCGACCCGCGCGCCGGCATAGTCCGCGAGCACGTCGTTGATCATGAAATCACGCCCCTCGACCGGCGGCGAGGCGGAATGGTATTGCCCCGGATAGCGGCTCCAGACCAGGACCTTGTCGACTATTTGGCCGCTTTTCCGCGCCGCCTCGACGGCGAGGTCGGCGTTCACCTTGTGGTCGATCAGCTTGCCGTTGCGGTGATACGCGTCGATCGTGATCAGCACGCGGCTGCCAGAGTCGGCGACGCGTTCGCCGCACGACTGGCCGCTGAAACCGCCGAACACCTCGGAGTGAATGACGCCGAGCCGGGCGCAGGCGAGCATGGTCACGGGAAGCTCGGGCACCATCGGCATGTGAAGCGTGACGCGGTCGCCTTTCTCGAGCCCGGCGAAGTCGCGCAACAGCGCGGCGAACTCGTTCACACGCACGTAAAGCTCCTGATAGGTCACGGCGGCGTGGGGCTCGTCCTCGGGCTCGGGCACGAACAGGATCGCGGCCTTGTTCTTGTACTTGTCGAGGTGCCTGTCGACGCAGTTGTAACAGGCGTTGATCAGCCCGCCGACGAACCACTTCCAGCACGGGGCGTCGCTGGTATCGAGCATCGTGTCCCAATACTGATACCAGGTGAGAAGGTCGGCGTACTCCTTGAAGCACTCCGGAAAGTTGTCCAGGCTGAACCGCTCGTAGATCCCCGGATCGGTCATGTTCGCCTGCGAGACGAACTGCGGCGAGGGGTGGATTAATTCCTCTTCCTGCCAATGAACCGCGATCTGCGCTTCGCTGACCTCGGCGCTCTTTTTCTTGGCCATACCCGTCCCCCCCTTCGGAAGCTGGTCGCGTTCCCCGGTCGCCGACCCGCCTCGTTCATGAAAGGCCCGGCGCGGTCGGGGCGCCGGGCGCGTTGTCCCCTTTGAAGCCCGTGATTATTGGCAATAACGGGCGTCGAGGCAAGGCGAACGCGCGTGCCTCAGGCGTTCAGACGGATTTCGCCGTCGACGATCGAGATTCGCACCGCGGCGAGGCTTCGGCCGGCGCAGGGACCGCCGACGCAATAGCCGTCGCGCACGCGGAACAGCGCGCCGTGGGTGGCGCACAGAATGAGCCGCTTGTCGAGCGTCAGGAACCGGTCGGGCGTCCAGTCGAGCGGGCCGCCGGTGTGCGGGCAGCTGTTGTCGTAGGCGTAGACGCCATTTGCATCGCGGACGACGAAGATGTCGCGCCGCCCGGCGCCGGCGCCGAACGTGAACCCCTTCGAGCCCGGCGCGGGGATTTCGTCGAGGCGGCACAGGACGGTGTGCCGCGCCGGGCTCACGGCGCGATCCCGCCCATGGCGCAGAGGATCGCCCAGTGTTCGTCGCCGACCGGCATCACCGAGAGCCGCGAGTGGCGCACCAGCGCGAGGTCGTGGAGCCGCTCGTCGGCCTTGACCGCGGAGAGCGTCACCGGCCGTTCGAGTGGCTTCACCGCGGCGATGTCGACCATGCCGAAGCGGCCGCTCGGATCGGTGTGGTCGGGGTAGTACTCCTTGACCACCTCGACGACGCCGACGATCTCTCGCGTCTTGCCCGAATGGTAGAAGAAGGCGCGGTCGCCCCGCTTCATCGCCTTCATGTTGTTGGCCGCCTGGTGGTTGCGCACGCCGTCCCAGGTGTCGCTTCCCTCGGCGACGAGCTCGTCCCACGAGTACGCCTCGGGCTCGGACTTGAACAGCCAGTACGCCATGTCCAAGCCCCGCTCTAGGACGCCCCAGGCGCGCCGAACACCCACTTCCACGGCCGGATCTCGACGCTCGCGAACAAGCCTGCCTTGTTGTAGGGGTCGCCGGCCGCGAAGGCCTGCGCCGCGGCGAGGTCCGCGGCCTCGATGATGATCAGGCTGCCGGTCATCGCCGCCCCGTCCTCGGTGGTGAACGGGCCGCCGACCCTGACCCTCTCGCCCTGCGCCTTGAGGTAGTCGACGTGCGCGGGGCGGTTGGCGAGCCGCAGGTCCATCGAATCGGGCTTGTCGTTGCAGACGATGGCGAAATACATGCGGTTCCTCCCTGCTCGTGTCGGCGCGGCGGCACTCTACGCGAATGCCGGCGGCCAATCCAGAGTCCGCGGCGGGCCGGCCGCTCGGTGCTTTATCGCCGCGCCGGACGGCGCTAGGCTGGCGCTTCGCGGCGGATCAAGCGGGGAGGCGGAGACATGCTGCAGACTCTTTGCACCTGGCAGGAGGTCGAGCGCTACCTCGAGCGCTCGAAGGGGATCCTCGTGCCCATCGGCTCGACCGAGCAGCACGGGCCCACGGGGTTGATCGGCACCGACGCGATCTGCGCCGAGGTGATCGCGCGCCGGGTCGGCGAGATCGCGGACGCGCTCGTCGCGCCGACGATCCCGGTGGGCATGGCCGAGCACCACATGGCGTTCCCCGGCACCATAACCTGCCGGCCGTCGACGCTGATCCGGGTGATCTGCGATTATGTCCACTCGCTCGCCCGCCACGGCTTCGAGCGGCTGCTGTTCGTCAACGGCCACGGTGGCAACATCGCCACCGTCAACGCCGCGTTCTACGAGTCTTACGCGACCGCGCCGGCGCCCGCCGGCGCGAACGTGAATGGTTTTCGCTGCAAGCTCGTCAACTGGTGGACAAGCAAGCCGGTGAGGACGCTGTCGGACGAGCTCTACGGCGACCGCTGCGGCAGCCACGCCGCCGCGTCCGAGATCGCGGTGACGCAATACGCCTGTCCCGACGCGATCAAGCAGGCGGCGCTCGATCCGCCGGTGGCGCCCGGCGGCGGGTTCTACGACGCACAGGACTTCCGCCGCCGCTTCCCCGATGGCCGCATCGGCTCGGACCCGTCGCTCGCGCGCCCCGAGCACGGCGAACGCCTGGTCGCCGCCGCGGCGGGCGCGATCGCCGATATCTATCGCGCGTTCATCGACGAGTCGTAGGCCGCGCCGCCGGGCGCGATTTCGCCAGCATTAAGGTGAAATCGCCCCCCGCTTCGTGCTAGCGTCGTCACAGCCGCGCCGAACGGGGCCGACGCCCCGCGCGGCGTAGGCGCACGCAGCAGGACCGTGCCGACCACGATGGTAACCAGCCGAACCGCCAAATTTCAGATCGGACGGGTCGTCCGTCACCGCGTCTTTCCGTTCCGCGGCGTCATCTTCGACATCGATCCGGTGTTCGACCACACCGAGGAATGGTGGCTGGCGATCCCCGAGGAAGTCCGGCCGCGCAAGGATCAGCCGTTCTATCACCTGCTCGCCGAGAACGAGTCCAATTACTACACCGCCTACGTCTCGGAGCAGAATCTGCTGGTCGACGATTCAGGCGAGCCGGTCGGCCACCCCGAGGTCGAGGAGATGTTCGGCGATCTCAGCGACGGGATCTACGCCGTCCGCGAGCAACACGCCCATTGACGGCGTCGCCGTGGTGATCGAACAGGTGGGCACGCGCAACCGGCTTCTCACGCTGTTCAACCTGTGGGCCCGAAGACGGGGAAAGAAATGAAGCGGTCCCGGCGACAGGTATTCTTTCGATCGAAGTCTCCTGCCCGGACGTCCGAAACGACCGGGGCACGGGCGCAGTGGGCACCTGCGGCGCCGTGGCGGCGGCTAGAATCGAAGGCGTCCGGCGAAACCGAGGGGGAGCGGCATGAAAGCGCGAATCAAATGGACCGGCGAGCGCACGTTCATCGGTGAATCGGGATCCGGCCACGCCATCGTGCTCGAGGTGTCTCCGGGAGCGGAAGGCGCCACGCTCGGCCCGAGCCCGATGGAGCTGGTGCTGATCGGCATGGGCGGATGCGCGGCGTTCGACGTGGTTCACATCCTCGAAAAGGGGCGCCAGCCGATCGCCGGCTGCGTCGCCGAGCTCGAGGCCGAGCGCGCCGCCGACGACCCCAAGGTGTTCACCCGCATTCACCTCCACTTCGCCGTCACCGGCCGGGACTTGAGCCGCGCCAAGGTCGAGCGCGCGATCGCACTGTCGGCCGAGAAGTACTGCTCGGCGTCGGCGATGCTCGCCAAGACCGCGAAGATCAGCCACGACCTCGAGATCATCGAAAGCAACGCTTAGGAGAACGCGACGGTTGGAACCGCGCCTCAGCCGGCCTCGGGGATGAATGGGCGGGCGAGCAGGCCGGCGATTGTCTGGTCGATGTCGGCGCCGCGATTGAGCACCGCATCGACCGCCGAAACGATCGGCATCTCGACCCCGTGGCGCCCGGCGAGCGCCACGATCGCGGCGGCGCTGGCCACGCCTTCGGCGACGCTGACCTGGCCGGAGAGGTAGTCGTCGAGCGCCGCGCCCCGGCCGAGCGCGCGGCCGAGCATGAAGTTGCGCGACTGCTCATGACCACACGTCAGCACCAGGTCGCCGACGCCCGAGAGTCCCATCAGCGTCTCGCGCCGGGCGCCGAGCGCCACGCCCAGCCGCGCCATCTCGGCGAGCCCCCGGGTGATGAGCGCGGCGCTCGTGTTGTCGCCGTAGCCCCGGCCCTTGGCGACGCCGCACGCGATCGCGATCACGTTCTTGACCGCGCCGCCGACCTGGGCGCCGATCACATCGCCGGTGTGATAGAGGCGGAAGTTGATGCTGCCGATCGCCCTCGCGAGTTGCTCGGCGAGCGCCATGTCCGCCGCCGCCACGGTCGCCGCGCTCGGCAGGCCGCGCGCCACTTCGGCCGCGAACGTCGGCCCCGACAGGACGGCGACGCGCGCCTCGGCGAGGGTCTCGGCCACGACCTCGCTCATCAGCGCCGAGCTGCCGCTCTCGATGCCCTTGGCGCAGACGACGACCGGCGCGCCCGCCCGCAGGTGCGGGGCGAGGTCGCGGCAAACGCCGCGCGTGTGTTGCACCGGCGTGACCAGCAACACCGCGTCGGCGTCGGCGGCGCGCGCGAGATCGGCGGTGGCGCGGATCTCGGGGTCGAGCGGAATTCCGGGAAGAAAGACGCTGTTCTCGTGATCCCGGTCGATCGCCTCGACGACCTCCGCCTCCCGCGCCCACACGGTGACCGCGCGCCCGGCGCGGCGCGCGGCCGCCGCCAGCGCGGTGCCCCAGGCGCCGCCGCCGACGACGATGACGCGCTCGATCGCCATCAGCCGGCCACGCGGTCGGCGAGCGTGTAGTCGCGCACCACCTCGGCGACGCGGATGCGGAAGTCGGCGAAGATCTCGTTCTTGCCGCGCGCCTGGGCGAGCAGGTGCTCGGCGTGCTCGCGCCACGCGGCGACCGCCCGCTCGTCGCGCCAGAACGAGAGCGAGACGTACTTGCGCGAATTCGCCGTGCTGTGGAAGCGCTCGACCGAGAGGAAGCCGTCGATCTTCTCGAGCTCGGGCGTAAGCCGCGCGGCGAGGTCGAAGTAATCGTCGGCCTTGCCGTCTTTCATCGTCACCTCGAAGATCACCGCGATCATCGCGCCCTCCCGCGTCCGTGCGCGAACCAGACTACCAACCTCCGCCCGCGCGCGAAACCGGCGCGTTTCCCCGGCGATCGCGCGGGCGTATGGTTTCGATCATGCGCATCACCGCCCTCGCCCTCGCCGTTCTCGTCTTCAGCGCCGCCCGCCTGGCCGCGGCGGAGCTCGATCTCGTGGCGATTCCCGCCGGCACGGTGGTCATGGGCGACGCCGAGGGCGAGGCCGACGAGACCCCGCGCGAGGTCAGGCTCGGGGCGTTCCGCATCATGCGCCACGAGGTGACCAACGCCGAGTTCGCCGCCTTCGCCGAGGCCAGCGGCCGGCGCACAGCGCCCGAGCGCTCGGGCCGCGCCTGGGTGTGGCGGCGCAAGTGGCAACTCGTCGACGGCGCCGACTGGCGCCACCCATTCGGCCCCGAAACCACGATCGCGGGTAAGAAAGACCATCCGGTGGTCCAGATCAGCGCCCGCGACGCCCAGGCATTCTGCGCCTTCCACGGCCTGCGCCTGCCGACCGAGGCGGAGTGGGAGCGCGCCGCGCGCGGGACCGCGTGGCGGCGCTACCCGTGGGGCGATGAGGCGCCCGGGGAAGGCGGCCGCGCCAGCTTCGGCACGGTCGCGTGCTGCGCGGCGGACGATGCAGACGGCTTCCTCAAGACCGCGCCGGTGGGGCGCTTCCCCGACGGCGCGTCGCCGTTCGGCGTCCTCGACATGGCCGGCAACGTCTGGGAGTGGACATCGAGCCGCCTCGGAGGCGACGCAAGGAAAGTGATCCTCAAGGGCGGCGGCTGGGGCAACGATCCCTGGTGCCTGCGCATCGGCTACCACCACACCAACCCGCCCGGAATCGGCCTCGACATGGTCGGCTTCCGCTGCGCCGGCGATCATGAATGAAGGCCTTGGCGTTCACGCGCCCACCGATCGCGAGCGACGAAAGCATCGAGGTCAGTCTCACCCAGGTATGGTTCGCTGAGGCAGGCGGATCGTCAGGATTCGGTCCACGGGTTAAGCAACGTTGCTGGCATTCCCTCGAAATCCGCCGTGTTGCGCGTCGTCAGGGTGAGCCCATGACGGATGGCCGTCGCGGCGATCTGGGCATCGGTGGCCGCCCGCGGCGCGCCGCGTCGATCCCCCGCCCCCATGATTTCGCCCCAGACCACCGCCGCTTGCCGGTCGAAAGCGAGGATTCGACCTTCAAACTGTTGCGCGAGGTCCTCCTCGATCCATTGCGTCAAACTCGTGCGTCGTCGACCCTCGGGGAGCCTGGCCGCGCCGCGTACGAGTTCCCCCCACGTGACCGAAGACAGGTACAGGTCGAGAGCAGACTGATTGGCCACCCATCGGAGAACGCGCTTCTCGGGCGAGCGTTTGATCAGCTCGCTGATGACGTTCGTATCGAGCAGGAAGCCG
>JACZUY010000069.1 GCA_022572945.1 Pseudomonadota bacterium | reverse complement strand
CCCTGCTACCCCTCGGAGAGATATTTGGGCAAGCCCCCGCCGTTGTCCAGCCGAGCGGCCGAAGGCGTCAAACCAGCGAGCGCATGTTCTGACACATGTGCTCGCTGGCAAGCGCGACTGCGCGCCGCCGCTTATGCGGCGTAAGGCTGCGTGCCGTTTGAACGCAAGGCGAGTCGATCCATCGGCTCGCCGGTATCATACGCCGTATTTTTCGAAGAACGGTTCGAGCGACGGGTCAATCTCCGACGCCTGGCGCTTGATATAGGCGAGCAACGCCTTTTCGTTGTCGTGGATGATATCGTCCTCGGTGATCCGCGCGACCAGCCACTCGGCCTCGGCGCGGTCGACCTTTTCGCGCCGGACCTCCTCCTCCACCTCCTCGATCTTCCGCTGCAGGTCTTCCTTCTGCGTCCGCCGCTCGTCCGCCCCGGCGGTCAACGCCTTGCCGCTGAACATGCCGCCGAGGATACCGGCGACGCCCTGACCCTCGGCCATCGAAGCCAACGACTCGTCCCTGCACCGGATCTCCTCCACGTCGACCGCGGCCGGCGGCCCGGCGGGGAACATGAGATAGTTGCCGACCGCGTTGACGAACAGCTCCTGCCATGACTCGGCGTTTTTCTTGTCGACCGTCGCGTTGTTCAGCGCGAACAGCAGTTCGGCCTCGCGCCGGGTGACGGTGAATCCGCCGCCGCCGCCGGTGCCGTAAACGACCTTCCTGATGACCTCGACGTCGGCGCGATCGATCACCCCCGGCCTGCGCCGGTCCTTGCCGAAGAGCTTTCCGACGCCCTCGAGCACGCTCTCCCTGACCGCCTCCAACACCAAAAGAATGACGTCCTCGGGGCACTGCCGGGCCTTGTCGACGATATCGACGAGGAGGTCGAATTCGGTCTTGTCGGCGATCTTGCCGTCGGCGGTGACGCGCTCGATCAGGAACGCGCCGTCGGCGTCGCTCAAAACGCCCCGCGGATACTGCTTCCAGACGAAGTAATCGGTCAGTGACTCGACGAAGAAGCGGTTCCACGCCTCGTCGTTGCCGGCGCCGTGGTCGTTGAGATAGAAAACGAGATCGGCCTCGTCGCGCTCGACGATGCCGTCTTTGAACACCTCCCGCCGCAGCCTCAGCACGTCGTTCGCGTCGATGGCGCCGCCGGCGAGGATCTCGCGGGCGAGCGCATCCATGGGCCCGGAAAGCTTCTCGACACGTGTCACGATCGCGCGCCCCCTTGAAGCCGAGCGGAAAAAGCGCTCATCCCAATATCGGAACCATCGCGTTGCAGCAGGTTAACACGGGGTCCGACTCCCGGCAAAACCGCCGCGCGCGGTGGAACATGCGCCATTCTCGAAGGCGCCGGCGTCGCGACGCTCAAGAACCTGGTCTGCGATGACGGATCGCGCCGCGGCGCGCGAGCCGCGCCAGCGCGTCGGGGAGCGCGGCGAAGCGGTCGATCACCGCGTCCGCGCCGAGCGCAGCCGCGGCAACGTTCGCGTAGCCGTAGCCGACGGCGATCACCGCCACGCCGGCGTCGCGCGCGGCGGCCACGTCGACGGCGCTGTCGCCGACCATGACCGCGCCGCCGGGCGCGGCGCCCAGCGAATCCAGCGTCGCCAGCAAGTGGCGTCCGTCGGGCTTCTTCGCCTCGGCGCTGTCGCCGCCCACGACGGCAGCGAAGAAGCCGGCGAGGTCGAGGTCGGCAAGCAGCCGTTGCGTCGGGGCAAAGGGCTTGTTGGTGCAGACCCCGAGGCGCAGTCCCGCCGTGCGCAGCGCGCCGAGCGTTTCGACGACGCCGGCGTAGGGCCGCGAACGGCGCGACACCGCGGCGGTGTAAAAATCGAGGAACCGCCGCCTCGGCGCCGCGCAAGCCTCGGCGTCGGGCGTTGGTCCCGCCGCCGCCAGTGCGCGCTCGACGAGCATCATCGCGCCGTCGCCGATCATGCGCTTGACCGCCGCCGAATCGAGCGCGGGCCGCCCCTCCTCGGCGAGCATGCGATTGATCGCGTCCGCGAGGTCGGGGAGCGTATCGACGAGCGTGCCGTCGAGGTCGAAGACGACGGCTTCGATCCCGTCGAGGCTGGCGGCGAGGTCGGTCATCGGATGCGTTCGGCGCAACCGGCCAATTCAATCCGGCGTTTCCAGCGTCGAGAAATTCACCGGGATGATTTCGCGGGTGCTGATGCGGCCGTTCTTGTCGCGCTCGACCACCATGAGCTGCTGGGCGTCCTCGTTGCCCGCCGGCAGGACCATCCTGCCGCCCGGCTTGAGCTGCTGGATCAGCGGCGGCGGGATCAGGTCGGGCGCCGCGGTGACGATGATGGCGTCGAACGGCGCGTGCTCGGGCCAGCCGTTGTAGCCATTGCCGGCACGCAACTCCAGATTGTCGAACCCGAACCGCTTCAGCCGCACCTCCGCCTCCTTGGCAAGCTCCTCGACGACCTCGATGCTGTAGACCTGCTTTGCGAGATGCGCGAGGATCGCGGCCTGGTACCCGAGCCCGGTGCCGATCTCGAGCACGGTGTCATCGACGCCGAGCTCCAGGAGGTCGGTCATCAGCGCGACGATGAACGGCTGCGAAATCGTCTTCTCGTAACCGATCGGCAGCGGCGTATCGGCGTAGGCGAGCTGCCTGAGCTCGAAGCGGACGAACTCGTGGCGCGCCGCCCGGCCCATCACCTCCATGACGCGTTTGTCGAGTCGCTGCTTTCCGGTGCGCTCGCTCACCATCGTGGCGTGGAGCGCGATCTGCTCGACCATCTCGTGGCGCAGGGCGGCAAAATCCGTGTCGTCCATGGCGCTACCGTAATCCGGCAACGCCGCAGCGGGCAAGCGGCGCGTCCCGCGAGTGTTCCGGGAACGGCACTTCCCAAGGAGCCGATTTTGACGCACTGTTTCGCCGGGAGCGGTGACGGAACATGCCGAAAGGGGGCGAACCATGAGCAGTCGCTACGACGCGGTCTATGCGCGATCGATCGAGGACCCCGAAGGCTTTTGGGGCGAGGCGGCGGAAGACGTCCACTGGTACAGGAAGTGGGACAAGGTGCTCGACGACTCGGCTGCGCCGTTTTACCGCTGGTTCGCCGGCGGCGTCACCAACACTTGCTACAACGCGCTCGACCGGCACGTCGAGGGCGGCCGCGCCGACCAGCCCGCGCTGATTTACGACAGCCCGGTCACCGACACGGTCAAGACCTTCACCTACCGCGCGCTGCGCGACGAGACCGCGAAGTTCGCCGGCGTGCTGGCGGCGCTCGGCGTGTCGAAGGGCGACCGGGTGCTGATCTACATGCCGATGATTCCCCACGCCGTGGTGGCGATGCTCGCGTGCGCCCGCCTCGGCGCGGGGCATTCGGTGGTGTTCGGCGGCTTCGCGGCGGGCGAGCTGGCGACGCGCATCAACGACGCCAAGCCCAGGGTCATCGTCTCGGCGTCGTGCGGCATCGAGCCCGGCAAGGTCATCGCCTACCAGCCGCTGCTCGAGGGGGCGATCGGGAAATCGGCGCACAAGCCCGAGGCCTGCGTCATCGTCCAGCGCCCGATGCTCGAGGCGCCGATGACGCCGGGGCGCGACCTCGACTGGGACGAGCAAATGGCCAAGGCGGCGCCCGCCGACTGCGTACCCGTCGCCGCGACCGACCCGCTTTACATCCTTTACACCTCGGGCACCACGGGCCTGCCCAAGGGCGTGGTGCGCGACAACGGCGGCCACCTCGTGGCGCTCAAGTGGAGCATGAAAAACGTCTACGGCGTCGATCCCGGCGAGGTCTACTGGGCGGCCTCCGACGTCGGCTGGGTGGTGGGCCATTCGTACATCGTCTATGCCCCGCTGTTCCACGGCTGCACCTCGATCCTGTTCGAGGGCAAGCCGGTCGGCACCCCCGATCCCGGCGCCTTCTGGCGGGTGATCTCGCAGCACCGGGTCGCGGCGATGTTCACCGCGCCGACCGCGTTCCGCGCGATCAAGCGCGACGACCCCGACGCCGAATACATGAAGAAGTACGATCTTTCGTGCTTCCGCACGCTGTTCCTCGCCGGCGAGCGCCTCGACCCGGACACGCTGCAATGGGCCGAGCGGCACCTCGGCACGCCGGTGATCGACCACTGGTGGCAGACCGAGACCGGCTGGGCGATCGGCGCCAACTGCATCGGCCTCGGCGCGCTGCCGGTCAAGCAGGGCTCGCCGACGAAGGCGGTCCCCGGGTACCGGGTGCACGCCGTCGACGACAACGGGCGCGAAATGCCGCGCGGCGAGATCGGCGCGATCGTCATCAAGCTGCCGCTCCCGCCCGGCTGCCTGCCGACGCTGTGGAACAACGACGAAGGCTTCAAGGAGTCGTACCTCAACGACTACCCCGGCTACTACAAGACCGCCGACGCCGGCTTCGTCGACGAGGACGACTATCTGTGGATCATGAGCCGCACCGACGACATCATCAACGTCGCCGGGCATCGGCTCTCGACCGGCGCCATGGAGGAAGTGCTGTCCGCGCACCCCGACGTCGCCGAGTGCGCGGTGATCGGCGTCGCCGATCAGCTCAAGGGCGAGCTGCCGCTCGGCTTCCTCGTGCTCAAGGCGGGGGTCGAGCGCGCCGACGGCGATATCGTCAAGGAGGTGGTGTCAATGGTGCGCGAAAGCATCGGCCCGGTGGCGGCGTTCAAGATCGCGACCGTGGTCAACCGGCTGCCCAAAACGCGCTCGGGCAAGATCCTGCGCGGCACCATGAAGAAGATCGCCGACGGCGAGGACTACCGCATACCGGCGACGATCGACGATCCGGCGATACTCGGCGAGATCGGGGAGGCGTTGAAAAGGCTCGGCTACGCCCGCGATTGACGCCCGGGCAGCTTGCAAGCCGGCAAAGGTGTCGGCTGCCGGATCGAGAGATCGCTTGTTCGCCTGATGCTCCGGCGCGTAAGATTCGTGCTTCACGTCGGCGGAAACCCGACGACAACCGGTACCAAGGGAGGCGAACGATGGCCGTTGCACGCGTCACCAAGATCACCGCCGCATCCTCGGAGAGTTTCGATGCCGCCATTCGGGAAGGCCTGAGCCGCGCCAGCAGAACGATCCGCGGGATAACCGGGCTTCACGTGGTCGAGCAGAAGGCCAAGGTGACGAGCGGGGCGATCGAGGAATACCGGGTGACGATGGAAATCACCTTCGTTCTGGAAGACTAGCCAGGAACCGCCCGCAGCGAACCACCGGCCCGCCGGCGCCCGCCGAGAGAGCGCCCGTTTGCCCGGCCCGGGCGTGGCGATCAGGTATCGGTTCCCGATTTCTCGTCGGCGCCGGCGACGTGTCCGCTCAGCCAGTTGGCGGTCCTGAGCAGCCGGGCATCGTCGCCGCGGCGGCCGATGAGTTGCACACCGAGCGGCAGGCCGTTTGGGCCTTCCATCAGCGGCAGGGTTATCGCCGGGGTGCCGCAATAGGTCCAAAGGGAATTGAAGATGGGGCTACCGGTGGAGTCCAGCCCGGCCGGGGCCTCGCCGACCGTCGCCGGGGTGATGATCGCGTCGTAGCGGTCGAACACCCCGTCGAGCCCGTCATTCAGGAATTCACGCCCATCCACGGCTTTGTTGTAATCGACGGCGGTGACCTCTTGCCCGTTCTCGATCATGCGTTTCAGGACATCGGTCAGCTTGTCCTTGCCGTGCTTGTAATAGCCGGCGAAGCTTTTGGCTAAGTCCGCGTTCATGATCTTTCGGTGCAGTTCGACGGCGTGCTCGAAAGGCTCGGGCAGGTCCAGGTCGTCGCACCCTTCGCCCAGAAGCTCCTTCAGTTCACCGAAGGCGTCCTGGGTTTCCTTATCGGCCTGGTCCCAAACCGCGGTCTTGGCGAAGGTCAGCATCGGCGGCATGGGCGGCTCCTCGACAGCGGTTTTAGCAAGAGGTGGCCGGACCCGGGCCCGGGTATCCTTGTCGCCGGGATCATAGGCGACAAGAACTTCGGCGATCATGGCGGCGTCCTCGACCGAACGGGCAAAAACGCCCACGGTATCCAGCCAGTGGGATTGCGCCAGTATCCCGGTGCGGGGGATCAGCCCGTGGCTGGGCTTGAACCCGACGACCCCGCAAAAGGACGCCGGGCGGATCACCGAACCGTTGGTCTGCGTTCCGACGGCCAGCGGCACCATGTAAGAGGCGACGGCGGCGGCCGATCCGCTCGACGAACCGCCGGGCGTGTGTTTCGGGTTATGGGGGTTGCGGGTCTTGCCCGGGTGGTAGACCGCGAGTTCGGTCGTCACCGTCTTGCCCATGATGACCGCGCCGGCCGCCTTGAGCTGGCTCACCACCGAGCAGTCCTCGGTCGGTTGCCGGCCCGCGTCGAGGGCGGTGCCGTTTTCGGTCGGCAATTCGCGGGTATCGAAGATGTCCTTGATGCCCACCGGCAGACCATGAAGCGGCCCGGTGTCGTGACCCGCTTCGCGGAAGTTGTCACACGCCCGCGCCTGAGTGCGCGCGAACTCCGGATCGAGGTGCGCCCAGGCCTGGACCTCGCCATCCCGTTCGGAGATTCGTGCGAGACAGGCCTCGACGAGGTCGAAGGACCTGATTGCGCCGCGCTTGAGGTCCGCTATCGCGGCGACAGCATTGAGTTCCGCGAGGTCCATAGTCCCTCTATCGGGTTTGATCGCAGCCCCGACGCCGCTCACCTGCCATAAACGAGCTTGGGCAGCCAGAGAATGATGTCGGGAAACAGGACGCAGATGGTGAGACCAAACGCCTGGATGAGCAGGAAGGGCAAGGCCGCTCGATAGATGGTGCCGATGGTGATCTCCGGCGGCGCCACGCTCTTCAAGTAGAACAGGGCGTACCCGAACGGCGGGCTCAAGAACGACATCTGCATGTTCACCATGTAGACGACGCCGAACCAGAGCGGCACGTCTTCCGGCGCAACTCCGGGCAGCCCCAACAAGCCGTCGAAGCTGAGCGTCCGCATGAGCGGCACGAAGATCGGCACGGCCAGCAACAGAATCCCCACCCAATCGAGGAACATGCCGAGGACGATGAGCATGATCATCATCACCAATAGGATGCCGTAAGGGCCGAGACCGGTGCCAATGAGCGTGTCGGCGATGAACTGCTGCCCGCCGTGGACGATGTAGAAGCCAACGAAGATGCTCGCCCCGAATATGATCCACAGCACCATGGCCGAGGCCTTTAACGTCGTGATCGCGGCCTGGTGAATGGTGGTCAGCGAGAGCCGCCGATGCATCGCGGCCACCACGAGAGCGCCGAACGTGCCGATGCCCGCCGCTTCGACCGGCGTGGCGATACCGGTGAAGATCACGCCCAGGACCAACACGATCAGGATGAGGGGCGGGACGATCCTCGCCAGCAAGCGGAATTTTTCGGCAAGGTTGAGGCGTTCTTCGGGCGGCAAGGCCGGGCCAAGCGCCGGATTCAAATAACTTCGGGCGGTGACGTAGAGAATGTAGAGTCCCGAGAGCAGCAGACCCGGAAACACCGCGCCGATGAAGAGCTCACCCACCGACTGTTGAGCCACCACCGCGAAGATGATGGCGAGGATCGACGGCGGAATCAGAATTCCCAGGGTGCCCCCGGCGAGGATCGAGCCGCAAGCGAGTTGCGGGTCGTACTTGCGTATGAGCATTGCCGGAAGGGCAATGATTCCCATCGTTATCTCGGCCGCGCCGATCACGCCGACCATCGCCGCGAGTATCGTCGAGGCGATGATCGTCGCCGTGGCGAGACCACCACGCAGGCCGCCTAGAACCTTATAGATCACGTCGAACAGCTCCTCGATCAGGCCGGCCCGTTCGAGCATCGACGCCATGAAGATGAATAGCGGGATGGCCGAGAGCTGGTAGTCGGTCATGTACGGGAAGATGCGCGACGGCAAAATGTTGAGCATCGCCGCGTTGCCGAAGATGAACAGGAAAACGCAGGCCAGCCCGCCGGTGACGAAGGCGAGCGGCAGCCCCATCATCAGCAGCACGGCCAGCGAGCCGAACATAAGGAGCGTCAGCCAGCCGATGCTGATTTCGAGTCCCATCCTCAGGAGCCTTGACGGGTCAGCAGATGAATATCTTTGATCAGCTTGGACAACCCTTGCAAGATGATCAGCAGAGCACCGATCGCCAGCGTGGCCTTCACGGGCCAGTATTGGATCGCCCACTCGGTGAATGAGACCTCCCACACTTGGGCTGAATCCATCAGGAAAATCCAACCGGTCCACAACAGCGCGCCGGTGAAGATGAAGAAAAAGACCGAGGTGAACACGTCGACCGCCGCCTTGGCGCGGTCTGGAAGGTGCACGTAGATCACGTCGACGCGCACGTGGGCGTCTTCGCGGTAGGCGAAGGCCCCCGACAGCAAATATTGCATCCCAAACAACAGGAACATGCTCTCGTGCGCCCAGTTGGTCGGCGAGTTGAAGACGTAGCGCGCGAGCACCTCGTAGTAGTAGACAAACACGGCGATCACCGACCAAAAGCAGACGAAGTGCCCGACCCAGCCGCTAACCGTGTCGATGGCGTCGGTGACGAGCGAGTGAACGCCGCGCACAGGATCGCGGCTCGGCGCGTGCTGCTGTGCGACGGCCGCAATCTCGCCCTTGGGAGGCGGGGCCTTCGCCTCTTCGCGCTCGGCGCAGCGACGCGTGAGCCCGGGAAGAAGCACCGCGTCGATGATGAGTGCGAGCGCGATGACCAGGGCGAAGCCGCCCGAAACCGTGTCCCAATAGTCGAAATTCGTCGCAGCGGTCGCAAACTGCTCGTTCGCCGCGGCGAGCATCTCCTGAGCCTTGGCCAGTTTCTCGACGGCGCCCTCAACGCCGTCGGCCACCGCTTTCTGAAAGCGTTCGACGTCAAACTCCACGTCAAGGAACTCGTTGCGCGCGAACGAGACGGAGTCGCGCGCCGCCCGGCCTTTCACGTTGCTAAAGAGGATGGCGATGAACAGCGGGATATAGACGACGCCCCAGTAGCTGCGCACGTAAAACCGATGGATGCCGAGGTACCCGGCCGTGAGCCACATGAGATAGGCGACAGGCAACGAAACGCCCCGCGGCGGCCCGGCCCGCCGCGGCCTGCTGAGCAGGTAAAGGGCGACCAACGGAAAGACGACCAACCCGGACCAGTACATCCAATGCGGTAGGATGAACGTGAGTGTCGGCATCGGAACCCGTCGTGAGTTGCGCTACGAGAAGCCCGGCGTTAGAGGGGGCGCCGCCTTGCGACGCCCCCTTCTGCCGTGGCCCGGCCCGGGGCCGAAGGCCACTACATGATCTAGAGGTTCAGACTGTATCCCTTGATCATGTCCGGTGTCACGTAACCCAGGCTGCCCGACATCATGTAATCGAGCTGAATCTTGAACACGCGGGCCGCGTTCTTGTCCTTGTTGGCCCATTTGTACCACAGCGGGATGGCCAGCTTGGTGAACTTGTCCACGTCCTCCTGCGACAGCCGGGTGACCACGGTTCCAGCTTCCTCGAACTTCTTCCAGGCGTCCTGGTCGGCCTTCTGGATGCCCGCGAAGTGGGTGCGAGAGTAAACGTGGACCTGCGCCTCCACGAAACCCTTCATCCTCTTCGAAAGGGCCCTCCACGGCTTCATGCCGACCGTCAGGTCCTGCAAGTCGACCGGCTGGTAGATCGACATGAAGCCCGGCGGTCCCATCGAGATGTATTTCGTCACCTGGTGGAAGCCCAGCGCGTAGTTGATGGCCGGCCCCACATAGTCGGCGACGTCGATGGTGCCCTTCTCGAGCGCCGCGAAGATCTCCGAGCCCGGCAGCAGCGTGGTCTTGGCGCCCGCCGCCGAGAACAGCTCGGCCACCATGCCTCCCGGCACGCGCATCTTGCGGCCTTTGAAGTCCTCGATCGAGCGGATCGGCACCTTGGAGTGGATGATGTTGGGCCCGTGTTGGATGGGCCCCACGTAGTACATGTCGAACTTGGCGAACAACTCGCGGGCGATCTCAAGGCCGCCGAGGCCGTAGTAGAAGGTGTCCCACTCGCCTTCCGTGCGCGGGCCAAGCGGGTAAGAACTCAAGAACACCGACGCCGGCATACGCCCCGCCCAGTACAGGGTGAACGGAGTCATCGCCTCGAGCACGCCGTTTTTCACGGCGTCGAAAAGCTGCCAGGCGCCGACCACGTCCTTGGCGCCGAACGGCTTGAAGGCCAGCTCGCCCCCGCTCAGCTCGACGATGCCGTTGCACCACTTCTTGAACAGCTCGAGGCCGATGCCGCCAGGCCACGAAGTCTGGATTTTCCAGGTTGTGGTCTGGCCCTTGGCGGTGCCGATAAACGGAGCGCCAATCTCGCCGGCGGCGCCCAGCACAACTGCCGCGCCGCCGACTGCAGTGGCTCCCTTAAGCAGGCCGCGGCGGGTAAATGCCCGCGCGGATGCCACTGTCTCGATGGTAGTGTTTGATTTTCTCATGTCGTCCTCCCCAATCTCTGATGCGGAATATGCCGCAACGCGCGTCCCAAGCCGGTCCGCAGGGACGCAACGCGAACACCGGTTACGCTGTTCGTCTGCGTCCAACTTGCCCCGCACGATGCGATACTCCGTGCCTTGCCCATTCGGCGCGAACGCCAGAGTAACCGGTTGACCGACTGGCAACTTTGGGCCGAGTCGCGATACAGTTCTATCACCGCAGCCCGCTCACGCCAAGTTCGCTGACCGGTCGTGTCGATAGCACACGATATGACCAGTTTATGTAGCACACGATTTGTCCAGTTTGTTCACTTTCTTTCAACGACGAGGAGGCGTGGATGAATCGGGCGCCATCATCATAGGCGGGGGCACCGCGAGGACAAGCCGGCGCGGCGCGCGGACTGGGAAACCGGCGCGGAAAGTGGTAACTGGGCTCCCGTAAGGCGCGGGAATTACCCACGAGGCGACGCCATGGGACCACTGGCTGGCTGCAAGGTCATCGAGATCGCCGGAATCGGCCCGTTGCCGATGTGCGCGATGCTGCTCTCGGACATGGGCGCCGAGGTCCTGCGCATCGACCGCACACGCGAGTCGGGCCTCGGCATCGCGCGCGATCCCGCGCGCGA
>JACZUY010000235.1 GCA_022572945.1 Pseudomonadota bacterium | reverse complement strand
GAACCATGCGAGTTCCTGTTTCTCGAACCGTTTTTTCTTGGGGTTCCACTTGAAGGGCAGGATGAGTATTTCCTCTATGACGTAACCGTACTGGCCGGTCGGTTCCTGCCCCGGCGCCCAGGTCATGGTCGCGGCGCGGGTCTTGCGGCGTTTTTTTCCGGTGTCGATGCCGATCCTTTGGTTGTGCGGGTCCCAGACCAAGCTGCCGACCGGGTGCTTGTTTAGGAACGCGAGGTGCAGGAGTTTCCAGCCGCGCTTCTTCTTTCTCGCGATGAGGAGATAACGCCGGGCCTTCTGGATGTCCCCGGTCTCGAATAGGACCGCGCGCTCGTGCTTGCCGCCGGCCTTGGCGAAGCCCGCTTCCGCTCTCCGCGGCGGCGGCGCCGCTCCAGCCGAGAACCGGGCGGCGGGCGAGGGAAGGGCGGGCGGTGAGCGCGCCCGGGCGGCGGCGGGCGTATCGTTTCGGGCGCTTGGCCGAAACCATCGGCGTGTGGTGGCTCATGCTGCGCGGCTATCGCGTGCTCGCCCGCCGGTTCGACGCCGGCGTCGGCGAAATCGACATTGTCGCGCGGCGCGGCGAGGTGCTCGCCATGGTCGAGGTCAAGGCCCGGCGGAACGGCGACGAGGCCGACATGCTGACCCTGCGCCAGCGGGCCCGCATCATCCGCGCCGCAGAGGCCTATATCGCACGCAACCCGCGGTGCGCCGGATTGGGCGTCCGCTTCGACCTGTTGGTCGTGCGCCCGTGGCGCGTGCCGCGTCACCTCGCCGACGCCTGGCGCCCGTGATCGCCGGCGAATGGTTACGCGCCAGGGCGCTCGTCGTGTTACCATGCGTCCGTCTCACTTCGCCCCCAGATTCCGAATGGAGACCGCCGCCATGACGATTCGCCCGCGCTTCGCCCCGCTGGTCATGCTCCTCGCCCTCGGCTTCCCGGCGCTTCAGGGATGTGCGGGTCCGGGCGTGGTGGCGGGCGCCGCCGCCACCGTCGGCGTGACCGTCGCGCAGGAACGGTCGCCCGGCGCGGCGGTCGACGACCTGATCATCACTACGGCGATCGGTCACTATCTCTTCCAGAAGGACATCGAGCTTTTCCGCGCGGTCAGCGTCGAGGTGGTCGAGGGCCGGGTGCTGCTGCTCGGCGGCGTCAAAGACCCCGATGACCGGGTCGAGGCGGTGCGACTCGCGTGGCAGGCCGAGGGCGTCAAGGAGGTGATCAACGAGATCCAGGTCACCGACCGGGGCGGGCTCGTCGATTACGCCCGCGACACCTGGATCAGCGCCCAGCTCACGACCAAGCTCCTGCTCGACAAGGCGATCAAGGCGATCAACTACAACATCGAGACCGTCAACGGCGTGGTCTACATGATCGGCATCGCCCAGGACCAGGCCGAGCTCGAGCGCGCCACCAACCACGCCCGCACCATCAAGCACGTGCGCAAGGTGATCAGCCACGTGCGGCTGAAGGATGCCGCGGCGAGCTGACCGCGCGGGCATCCCGCCATGACTCTCGCGGTCGCCATCCAGATGGACCCCATCGAGAGCGTCGACATCGACGCCGACTCGAGCTTCGCGCTCGCGCTCGAGGCGCAGGCGCGCGGGCACGCGATCTATCACTACCCGCCGCACACGCTGTCGCTGACCGATGGCCGCCTGACCGCGCGGGCGCGGCCGCTCGCCGTGCGGCGCGAGAAGGGCGGCCACTTCACGCTTGGGCCCGAGGAGCGCCTCGACCTCGGCGGGATGGACGTGGTCCTGATGCGCCAGGACCCGCCGTTCGACATGGCCTACATCACCGCGACGCACCTTCTCGAGCACATCCACCCCGAGACCCTCGTGGTCAACGACCCGGCCGAGGTGCGAAACGCGCCCGAGAAGCTCTTCGTCACCTATTTCGGCGCGCTCATGCCGCCGACCCTGATCGCCGCCGACCGGCAACGGATTCTCGAGTTCCGGGCCGAGCACAAGGACATCGTCATCAAGCCGCTCTACGGCCAGGGCGGCGTCGGGGTGTTCCACATCGGCCCCGAAGACAACAACCTCAACGCGCTGCTCGAGCTGTCGACCGCGCTCTATCGCGAGCCGATCGTCGTCCAGCGCTACATCCCCGAGATTCGCGACGGCGACAAGCGCATCATCCTGATCGACGGCGAGGCGGCCGGGGCGGTCGCCAGGATACCGCTTGCCGGCGAGGTGCGCGCCAACTTCCACACCGGCGGACGGCCGCAAAAAACCGACCTGTCGGCGCGCGACCACGAGATCTGCGAAGCCATCGGCCCGACGCTGAGGGAGCGCGGGTTGATCTTCGTCGGCATCGACGTGATCGGCGATTATCTGACCGAGATCAACGTCACCTCGCCGACCGGCATCCAGGAGATCAACCGCCTCAACGGCGACAACCTCGAAGCCCGCATCTGGGACGCGATCGAGGCGCGGCTGAAAGCTTAACCCGGGCTGGCGCTCATCGGCGCTTGCGGCCTAAACTCTCGCCGACACGTAATACCATCGGTCATCAAGAATAACCGATGGGCGTTCAATCGGCACGCAGCCTTGCGCCGCATAAGCGGCGGCGCGCAATTATTGCGATCAAGGCTGGCGCGCTTGCCAGCGGTCATTATGAGTCAATCATAATGACCGCTGGTATAATTCGCGAGGGAGAGGCGCGGATGGTCGCGCATGTGAGCACGGTCGCGTTCAACGGCATCGCGGTGCGCGACGTCGACGTCCAGGTGCACATCGCCGCCGGATTGCCGACGTTCACCGTCGTCGGCCTGCCCGACAAGGCG
>JACZUY010000068.1 GCA_022572945.1 Pseudomonadota bacterium | reverse complement strand
CAGGCTGCCGATGACGTCGGCGCGGGCGGCGATCATGGCGGACCCTCCTGTTGCCGCGAGATTAGCACACCCCGCCCGAGGCCTAAGCGGCAAGCTATCAGCTATCAGCTATCAGCTATCAGCTATCAGCTATCAGCTATCAGCTATCAGCTTACCGCCTATTGCTGACGGCTGACGGCTGACGGCTGATGGCTGACGTCTGAGCGGGCACCCGCGCCGCCGCCTTATTCGTCCGCCACCGCGGGCCGCCACCCGGTGACTCGCCGGAACGCGAGCGCGACGACCCCGAAGGTCACCGCCGCGCCAAGGTAGCCCACGACCTGCTGCGCCGATCCCAATATGTAGGTAAAGGTCAATTCGGAGCTCCCGGCGTCGAGCGTCTGAGAACTCCACATGATGAGTGATAGGAAGAGCGCGAAAGGCAGCAACGCGAACAAGACGATGCCGAACAGCCGCCACGCGACGCCGCGGGATTTTCCCCAGGCGGCGCGCAACCCCATATCGGCGTCCACGGCGATGGCCGGAAAGACGAACAGGCAGCGCACGTAGACGACGATCATCGCGACGAAAATCGCGAGGGAAAACAGCAAAATAAAGATGGCGGCGCCAATCAGCGCGCTCGGGTTTTCCATCGTCAACGTCAGCGCCATGAAGACGCCCAAGCCGACAAACTGAACGACCACGAACGGAACCGTCAGGATCAGGATGTAAAGGAGGTATTTCCCCTCGCGACGGCCGAGGCGGAACTGGAACGGGGCCGCCGAATCCCTGCGCCCGAAGAGCACGAAGCGGATCCAGGCGACGGCGAACACGGTGCTGATGACGATCTGGCACACCGTAAAGAGCCAGCTCCAGCTTTGGTACGCCGACTGTTGATCGCCTTGCGGGAACGGCGTTCCGAGGAGCGCGATGCTGCCGATCCAGACGACGACGCTGAGCGCGATCGGGACGATGGCGAGCGCGAACAGGCTTTCGATGTTGTTGAAGGCCGTGGCGTAGGCGTCGCCGACGGTTCGCCAAACCGGGAGCTTCGCCTTGGTCGCTTCGTCCCCTGGCGGCAGCGACATGGAACCCCTCTCCCCGGATCGCGTCTGCCACATCGATTGTTATCGGACCGATGCCTCGAACGCTACCCTTAAGCGAAGGATTTGCCAGAACGATCGCCCGATCGGCGACGTTGCCGCCACCGCCCGCCGCGTCACAGCAAGCCGACGACCGCGCCGGTCATGCTTGTCGCCAGTGTGCCGGCGACGATCGACTTGCGGCCCAGCGCGACGATCTCGGCGCGCCGCGCGCTTCCGCGAGCACGCCGCAGCGATCATTGCCGGCATGGATGACTCGCGGGGGGCGAGTCGCTTATACTGGCGCCGGGGCGAGAAGAGAGGACGCGCGCATGTTCCGAAGCGGTGGTTTGATCGTCGCGCTGGCCGCGTATGCCGCGTTCGGATTGGCCGCGGCGCAGGCCGCGGTCGGCGAGGCGCCGGCGGCGCGCCCGGCAGGTTCTCCCGCGGCGCCCGGTCCGGTGCAGCTCGCGCAGGGCATTCCCGCCGCGTGCGAGGAACTCTTCAGAAACAAGCCCGAAGACCTCAATCAGCAGTTGGCGTGGTTCAAGCAGGTCCGCGATTGCATCGACAAGAACAAGGCGGACCTGACTCCGCCGATGCTTCAGTTCGACGCCCCCGAGGAGGTCGACTCGGCCGGGGACACGTACACCATTACGGGCTTCGTCGGCGATGACGGGAGCGTCCCGAAGCTGCTGCTGAACGGGGAGGCCGTGGCGCTGGTCGAGCCCGGCGCCGACGCGCCCATTCTCGGCGCGTACACCTTCGCGTTCAAGCACGCCGTCACGATCGTCGGCGATGGCGAGAACCGCTTCATCCTCGAGGCCGTCGACGAAGCCGGCAACAACGTCGCCGAGGAGATCGTCGTCCGGGTCATCGTCACCAACCGGCCGAAGTTCAAGGGCGCGTATCACGCCCTGATCATCGGCAACGGCGTCTATGTTTCCCTGCCCAGGCTCGAAACCGCGGTCAAGGACGCCGAGGCCGTCGCCGACGTCATTCGGCGACGCTACGTGTTCGACAAGGAGAACGTCACCGTTCTCACCAACGCGACGCGCCGTGAAATCCTCGGCCAACTGGGCGGCCTGAGGAAGTCGCTGGGCGCGGACGACCGGTTGCTGATCTATTACTCGGGGCACGGTTACATCGACGAAGCCACGCAGTCCGGGTTCTGGCAGCCGGCCGACGCCGAAGAGCTCGACGACTTCACCTGGATCGCGATCGACGACGTGGTGCGCCAGCTCAAGGGCATGGCCGCCGACGAAGATAATCCGTCGGCGAAGCACGTGCTGGTGATCGTCGATTCGGTGTTCCCGGTCACCAAGACGCGCGGCGTTTCGAGGCGGAAGAGGGATGAGTATTTCGACACCATCGACAGCTACGTCTCGCGCAAGATGATCTCGTCCGGCGTCTCCAAGCCGACGCCGAATGAACGCTCCGGCGAACATTCGGTCTTCGCCGACGAGCTGGTGAAGATCCTGGAGGCAAACCAGGAACCCTATATCACCTCGCAGCAACTCTTCGACAAGCTGACGCAAAGGATTCTCGTCACCTCCGACCAACAACCCGAGTGGGGCACGGTCCCGAACGCCGGCGACGAGGGTTCGGGCGAGTTCACCTTCATCCTGCGCAGCAAGCCGGTCGCAGCGGCCGATTGAGCGCGGTCAGGCGGGCTCGTAACGCGCGCGCATCGCCCGATAGGCGTGCCGTGGGCCTTCGGCCTCGGCGAAGCAATGCGTATGACAGATCACCTCGTCGCCGTCGGCCAGAATCACGGAGAAGCTCGGCGGTTCATACGTGACGACGAGCTCCGGCGCCTCGCAATCGAGCGTGATCTGGTAGCCGGTCGACGCCGCCGGCGGCAATATGCGCCCATAAAATGGGGCAATATCGGGTTCCTTTGGTATCAGTTCAGCAGGATGTCGAGCTGTTCCTTGAGCGCGGGCATGACGCCCAAGGACATACCGGGTAACAGGTCGATCCCGAGCAGCGACTTGAGCACGTAAAGCGCGGCGAACAGCGAGAACAGCACGCCGGTGAAGAACACCGCGGCGAAGATCGCGTTGCCCAGCGTGACGAACGGATGCGCAATCCGCTCGGCGCGGCGGCGGCGGCGCGACCGCCGTTCGGCGCCCGCGAGCACGACGAGGTAGTACGCCCGCCCAACCAGCGGGATCGTCAGCCGAATGTCGATCGGGTGGTCGCGCCAGCGGCGGGTTCCGAAGGCGGCGACGATCGCCTCGAGCTGCGCGTCGCTGAAGCTTTGCGCTATGTCGCGCGGAATTCGCGCCAGGAATCGGGCGATAAACGCGTCGTCCGGATCGATCCGCGGCGGGCGTTCCGACGCTTCGGCGTCCGCCGCGGCGTCGCTCCCGAAACTCATGGGGCTGGCCCGCGCCAAGGCCGTGTCGCGACGTCGCGGCGGGCCACTACCGCATCGCGATCTTCGGTCGATGCAGCCACCACGAGTTTTCGTTGACCGAAAAGAAAGGGCGGTAATGCCGGATCCGATCGGCGGTGATGAGCTGTTCGATCTGGTTGTCGAGGATCCAGGCGGCCCCGTCGATGTAAACGACGAGTACGGCGTGGGGAATCCGTAAGTTGAGGTCCTGCAGCACGACGATGCGCATATGCTCGTTCGTCCATCCCAGGGCGCGCAACGACATGAACTTGGCGATCGCGTAGTCCTCGCAGTCGCCGTCCTGGTTGAAGAACTGGCGCGGCGTGGCCCAGTAATCGGCCCGGTTGTAGTTGCGCGGATCGGTGATGTAGGGCGCCCGGTTCATGTAACGGTTGACCCGGTCGAGCTGGGTGATCGCATCGGCGCCCTGCTGCCCGTCGAGGAACTCCTTCCAGTCATCGAGATGGCAGCGGTTGAAGAAATCCTCCTTGCACGTTCCTTCCTTAAGCTCGACTTCGTCGAAATAGCGCTCGAGCACGCCGGTCCATTTGGGAAACGGCTGCAGGTTCGTCGAGCGCACCTCGGAAGAGCCGAATATCGGCGGGTACTCCGGCGTCGACGCCGCGACCGCAGGCGCGGGAGCGCCTGCGGCCATCGCGAGTCCGATCAAGCCGACGACGGCGGAGGTCAATCCGTAGCGGCGCAACGCTCTCTCCATAACCAGCGATGTAATTCCGCCCCCACGCCGCGTCAAGTTTCCGTTCCGCGCACGAGGCTCCGATGCCAAGCCCCCGGCGTCCAATCCAAGGATAATGCAGGGCTCTTTCGATTCGCGTCTGTTGGGTGGAAATTCGGTTTTTTTGAGAAGCTTGCACCGAGCGCCGCGGATCGCGTAGAGTTTCCATCATCGCATTGTATTACATTTGTGTATTACATGTTGTCGTACATTCGAGGCAGACGTGTCCGACACGACGGAAGCGGCTGAGCCGCAACGCCGATCGAGGGCGGGACGGACGGTGGCGATCGCGGCCGCCGCGCTCGCCCTGGTTACGGTCGTCGGCGTAATATTCGTCTTCGTCTTCGTCGATGGCGAACGCGACCGCGACCTGCGCGCCTGGCAGGTGCGCATGGGCATCGTCGCCGACAGCCGCTTCGCGGCGGTCAACGACTGGATCGAGCGCCAGTTCGCCCAGGTGCGCGACCTCGCCCAGAACGCCTCTTTGCAGCTCTACCTCACCGAGATCGCCCTGTTCGGCGGCGACGCCGCGCAAGTCACCGACGAGCCGGCGCAGCGCACCTACCTGCGCAACCTGCTGGTCGCGGTGGCCGAAGCGGGCGGCTTTTCGGCGCCGCTGCGAGGACCGGAGATCAGCGCCAACGTCGCGCGTGTCGGCGTCGCCGGCATCGCCCTCGTCGACAACGAGGGCCGGGTGCTCGTCGCGACGCCCGGCATGCCGCCCGTCGACGACGAGCTCAAGGAGATCATTCTCGCGAGCCGCGGCAAGCGCGCGATTCACGACCTGCGCCTCGGGGTCGACGGGCAGGCGACGATGGGCTTTCTCGTGCCCATCTTCGCGCTCCAGTCCGACGAGAGCGCGAGCGATCAGATCGGCGTGGTCGTCGGCGTCAAGGAAGTCGGCGACGAGCTGTTTCCGTTGCTCGTTCAGCCGGGCGCCACCGAAGCCACCGCCGAGGCGGTCCTGGTGCGCGAGAGCGGCAACGTGATCGAGTATCCGTCGCCGCTGGCCGACGGCACCGGGCCGCTCGAGCGTCCGCTCGCCCGCGACACCGCGGATCTCGCCGCGGCGTTCGCCCTCGACACCCCCGGCGGCTTCGCGCTACGCCGCGATTACCACGATGCCGAGGTTCTGGTTGTGGCGCGCCGGTTCGCCATCGTTCCCTGGACCCTCATGTACAAGATCGACGCCGCCGAGGCGTTGGCCGAAACCGACAGCCGGATGCGCAGGATGCTTACGGTGTTCCTGCTGGTCATCGCGGCGATCGCGACGGCGTTCGTCGCCGCGTGGCGCCACGGCACGTCGCGACGGGCGAGCGAGGCCGCCCACAAGGCGAACGAGCTAGCGCACAGGTTCGGGCAGCAGCGCGACTTTCTCGAGCTCGTCACCGACAGCCAACGTAGCGCCATGTCGATCATCGACGGCGATGGCCGATACCTGTGGGCCAATCGCGTCGCCGCCGAGATCAACGATCTCAAGGCCGAGGACGTGGTCGGCAAGATGCTCGCTTCCGTGGTCGGGCCGGTGCCGGCCAAGGCGTTGATCCGCACCATCCACGAGGTCCTCGACACCGAAGAAAACAAGATCGAGACGCACAGCGAGGAATACGAAGACAAGACGCGCACCTTCACATCCGAGTTCATCCCACTGAAAGCGACGGCCGAGCTTCCGCCGCGCGTGCTGGTGGTGTCGGAAGACGTGACCTTCGCGCTCGAGGAGCGCGCCAAGCGCGCGCGCATCATGGACCAGCTCGTCGGCACGCTGGTCGGGTTGGTCGACCGGCGCGATCCCTATTCCGCCAACCATTCGGCGTGGGTAGCCAAGGTGGCGCGCGCGATCGCCGACGAGATGGAGCTCGGCGGCGACGACGCCGAAAGCGTCGAGATCGCGGGCCGGGTGATGAACCTCGGCAAGATTCTCGTGCCCGAGGCGATCCTCACCAAGACCGAGCCGCTGACCGAGGACGAGCTCAAGCTCGTCCGCGACAGCATCGGCACCAGCGCCGAGTTGATCGAAGGCGTTGAGTTCGACGGCCCCGTCGTCGAGACGCTGCGCGACCTGCACGCCCATTGGGACGGCGGCGACGGCGTGTTCAACGCCGAGGAGCTGCTGCTCACCGCGCGCATCGTCGCCGTCGCCAACAATTTCGTCGCGCTCGTCAGCCCGCGCGCGTACCGCGCCGGCCTCTCGCTCGACGCCGCGCTCGATGTCCTGCACGACAAGATCGGCGCCAGCGATACCCGCCGGGTGGTCACCTCGCTCGCCAACTATCTCGATAATCACGGCGGGCGGGAGGCGCTCGCGGGAATCGGCGATCCGTCGCCGCAGCCCTAGCCCCGCAGCCCGCGACGTGGCAAGCTAGCGGCGAACCGCGAAGCGACGTTCGATGTTGGGAAGATTGTTCGGCCGCAAGGGCCCCGGCCCGGAGCATGACGCGCGCGTGCCCGAGGGCGTGCGGGTGTACGCCGTCGGCGACATTCACGGGCGCGCCGACCTGTTGCGCGGGCTGCACGACCTCATCGCCGACGACGCCGCCGCGGCGCCCGGCCTCGAGAAGGCGATCGTGTACCTCGGCGATTACGTCGACCGCGGCCTCGAAAGCCGCGGCGTCATCGACCTTCTGCTCGATTCGACGCCGCCCGGCGTGGCGCCGGTGTATCTCGGGGGCAACCACGAGGACGCGCTGTTGAGCTTCCTCGATGATTTCGCCAACGGCCCGGCGTGGGTTCAGCTCGGCGGCGACGCGACCTTGTACAGCTACGGCGTCGCGCTCTCGGGCCGGCTCGGGGAGCAGAAGACCCTGATCGACGCGCAGCTCGGCTTGAGGCAGAACCTCCCCGAGCGGCACCTCGCGTTTCTTCGCGGCCTGAAGCCGTACCACGAGGTCGGCGGCTACCTGTTCGTCCACGCGGGCCTGCGCCCCGGCGTGCCCATCGACAAGCAGGAGCCCGAGGACCTGAAGTGGATTCGCGACGAGTTTCTCGACTCGACCGTCGACCATGGCCGCGTCGTGGTGCACGGCCATTCGATCAGCCTTGAAGTCGAGTACCGGCCGAACCGCGTCTGTATCGATACCGGCGCCTACGCCACCGGGGTGCTCACCTGCCTGGTGCTCGAAGGCGCCGAGCGCCGGCTGCTGCAAACCTGACCCCGGCCGCGGCGGCCGCCGGCGCGCGCTATTCGGCCGCGGGCAGGGGCTGCGGGTTTTCGCTGAGCGTCCGCAGGAAGGCGAGAAGGTCGGCGCGCTGCGCCGGTTTCTTGAGGCCGGGGAAAGTCATCTTGTTGCCGGGCGCATAGGCTTTCGGGCTGGCGAGGAAGGCGTCGAGCTCACCGTACGTCCAGGCGCCGCCCAAACCCGAGAGCGTGCCCGAGTACGAAAACCCCTCCCGCGAGGCCCGCGCCGAGCCGACGATGTCCCAAAGATTGGGGCCGATCTTGTGCTTGCCGCCCTGGCTGAGGTCGTGGCAGGCGGCGCATTTCTTGGCGACCTTCCGACCGCTTTGCGGATCGGCGCCGACGAGCAGCACGGCGAGCGGCACCGCCGCTTCGCTCTCTGCCTCGGCGGGCGCCGCGGCCATCTCGAGCGCGGGCACGGGGTAGACGACCTTCTCCAGCGGTTCCTTGTGCAAGACCTCGTCGACGCCGACGCTGATGCTCATGAAGATCAGGCCGGCGACCAGGACGGACGCCGCCATCTTGTTTATTTCCATCGCCGACGTGCCCGGATGCGCCCTGCGAAAGCCCGCAACAACGCGCGGCAGATTAGCCACTTCACGCTGTGCTGTCCAATCCCTAAACTGCGCGCGCCCAGGGTGCTCCGCCAGTGGCGGGAAAGGAAAACGACGCCATGGCAACGCGGTTCAATCCGGTCATCGTAATCCCGGCGCGGATGGCCTCGACGCGGCTTCCCGGCAAGCCGCTCATCGATATCGGCGGCGCGCCGATGATCGTCCACGTCTGGCGGCGGGCGCGCGAAGCGGCGCTCGGCCCGGTCTACGTCGCCTGCGCCGAGGCCGGGATCGCCGAGGCCGTGGTCGCGGCGGGCGGCGAAGCGGTGATGACGCGCGCCGACCACCCGACAGGCTCCGACCGCATCCACGAGGCGCTGCAAAGCGTCGACGCGGGCGGGGCGTTCGACGCGGTGATCAACATCCAGGGCGATCTGCCGACGCTCGATCCGGGGTTTCCGGGGAGGGCGCTCGCGGCGCTCGCCGAGCCGGATGTGGATATCGCCACGCTCGCCTGTCCGATCGCCGATGAGGCCGAGCGCGACGATGCCAACGTGGTCAAGGCCGTGGTCTCCGCCGAACCCGGGTCTTCCGGCGGCCGGGCGCTCTACTTCACGCGCGCCCGGGCGCCCTCCGGCGACGGCCCGCTCTACCATCACATCGGGCTCTACGCTTACCGCCGGCGGGCGCTCGAACGTTTCGTCGCGCTGCCGCGGAGTCCGCTCGAGAAGCGCGAGCGTCTCGAGCAGCTCAGGGCGCTCGAGGCGGGCATGCGCATCGATGTGGCCTTCGTTGACACCATTCCGCTCGGCGTCGATACTCCCGCCGACCTCGCCCGTGCGCGCGCCGCGCTCGCCGGCGGCGGGTGACGGCGCGTATCTGGTTGGCCATGACCGAAACCGCATCCGACCACGCCGAAGCCATCGCCTTCCAGGGCGTGCCGGGGGCGTACTCGCAGCTTGCGTGCCGCGAGGCGCACCCCGAGATGACGCCGTTGCCGTGTGAGTCCTTCGAGGCGACGTTCGAGGCGGTGGCGAACGGCGAAGCGGCGCTGGCGATGATGCCGATCGAGAACTCGCTCGCCGGCCGCGTCGCGGACATCCATCACTTGTTGCCCGATTCGGGGCTGCACATCGTCGCCGAGCATTTCCAGCCGGTCGTGCACCACCTGCTCGCGCCGAAAGCGGCGACGCTCGGGGGCCTGAAGACCGTGCACTCGCATATTCACGCGCTGTCACAATGCCGGCGGCTGACGCGCGAGCTCGGTCTCAGGGCGGTGGTCCACGCCGACACCGCCGGCGCGGCGGCCGAGATTGCCGAACGGAACGACCCCAGCGAAGCGGTCATCGCCTCCCGGCTCGCGGCCGAGACGTACGGGCTCGAGGTGCTCAAGGCGGGCATCGAGGACGCCGAGCACAACACCACGCGGTTCGTGGTGATGGCGCGCGAGCCGGTCGACCCCGATCCCGGCGACGGCCCGATCATGACCACCTTCGTGTTCCGCGTGCGCAACGTGCCGGCGGCGCTGTACAAGGCGCTCGGCGGGTTCGCGACCAACGGCGTCAACATGCTCAAGCTCGAGAGCTACATGCTCGACGGCACCTTCACCGCGACCCAGTTCTACGCCGACATCGAGGGCCATCCGTCCGAGGAGCCCGTACGCCTCGCCCTCGAGGAGCTCGGGTTCTTCACCCGTTCCGTCAACGTGCTCGGCGTTTACCCGGCGCACCCCTTCCGTTACGGCGACTAGGGCGTGTACTCATAAAGGGTGTTACGGTTGGGATTTGGGCTTGCTTCCCGAAGTCCGCTTTTGACCCAGGCTGTGTAGAAACGCGTGCTGATTTTCTGTGTGACGCGCGTGTGGGTTTGAATGGCCTACCAAGACGGGTTTTCCTTTTAATTCAGGCAGATCTCGCTGTTCAATAGATGCAAAGAATGCGTCCATATCCACATGCAGGATCGTTCGCGGCTCATCCATGACTACCATTCTAATGCCAAGGCTTCGATTGTGAAAAAAGTAAATATTCAATACTGGCCCACTAACCTACAAACTGTTAGCGCATCGTGAATTACAACGATTTTTTACTGAAGCGCCCAGGGATGCAGCCGATTCGATAGCATATAAGAGTGGTTAACGGATCCGCGGCCTACTCTGGGCATCGGCCGAGCGTTTTTATCCCTCTTTCTGACAATAGTGGAGACCCGATGATGGCTGATCAGAATTCAGAATACAGCACAATCCTTGGCCCGGATGCTAAGTTCAAAGGCGATTTATCCTTCGATGGAGCAGCAAAGATTCTGGGAAAATTCGAAGGACAAATCAAAGCTAAAGGCAAGATCTTTATCGCAGATGGATCATCCTGCAAAGCTACCGTCTCAGCTAAAGAAGTCACAATCGAAGGTCACGTTGAAGGTGATGTTCACGCTTCTGAACGAGTCGAGATGAAACCTAGCGGTCGAATCACAGGTGATGTTGTTGCGGCACGTATGACCATGGCTGATGGTGCATCAATTGATGGACACGTTCGCATCGGACCGGGTAACCAAGGTGGTGGATCAAAATCAGGATCTTCAACTGAAATGAAGCCATTAAGCACACCACAATCGGTGAGCCCTGCACAAGCAGGCAAATCTAAGTAACGCTTTATGTATATTTGCACAAAGTGCGATATATACAATTGATTAAGCGATAACGCTGTGATAATTGTGCGTAGATTAAGATAGAACGCAAAAGTAACTGCCAGCAACATGGAACCACATGGAGGCGGATCAAACCGGCAATGGCAAGACGTAAGAAACCGACAACAAGAAATATTCGTTGTTATTTATGTGGCAAGCGTTTTACCGTTTCAACTAAAACCATGAGCACCACGTGCCCAGCTTGCAACAAAGCCATCAAAGTCGAAGACGTTATCGTGAAAAGTTACGTACCCGTAATTCAGCTTCAAACCTGCGGAACTATCAAAAGCACAAAACGTGGCAGAATCGCTGCCAAGCAAATACAAAGCGGCGATGGCATTGACTGTGAAGGTACCATCGATGGTAATATCGAAACCGAAGGCACGGTTAGGTTCGGCCCAAACGCGGTTTGGAAAGGTCGATCACTGCATAGCCGCGCTTTAGATATCC
>JACZUY010000234.1 GCA_022572945.1 Pseudomonadota bacterium | reverse complement strand
CAGCGCGCTGAACGCGAACGCGCCGCCCGCGAGCCGCCGCGCGACGCCGGCCTCGATCGCCGCGTCCACCCCGGCACCGCCGATGAGCGCGGTCGGCCTCAGGTATAGCCGGGCCTCACGCGAGAAGCCCCGCGGCAGGGCGGGGCTCCGGCGGACGCGAGTCATGTTGCGCGATAAGCGTTACGAACCGGGCTGCGGCTCCGGCTCGAGATCGCCCGGCGCGGCCTTGGCGCCGCTCGGCGGCACCGACGAACGCTTGCCGGCGTCGGTGGCCGGCTCCTCGGCGGCGGTCGGGCGCACGATCTCCCCGCCCTCGAGCAGCGCGATGATCTCGTCGCCGGTGAGCGTCTCGTACTCCAACAGCGCGCCGGCGACCGCGTGCAGCTCGTCGATGCCGTCTTCGAGAATCTTGCGCGCGCGGTCGTAGCATGTGTCGACGATGCGGCGCACCTCGGCGTCGATCACTTTCGCCGTCGCCTCGGAGACGTGCTTGGTCTGGGTCACCGAGTGGCCGAGGAATATCTCCTGCTCGTTCTCGGCGTAAGTGAGCGGGCCGAGCTTGTCGCTCATGCCGAACTGGGTGACCATGTTGCGCGCGATCTGGGTCGCCATCTGGATGTCCGACGACGCCCCGCTGGTCACCTTATCATGGCCGAAGATAAGCTCCTCGGCGATGCGGCCGCCCATGGCGACGGTGATGTCGGCCATCAGCTTCTCGCGCGACACCGAGAGGCGATCGCTCTCGGGCAGGCGCATGACCATGCCGAGCGACCGGCCGCGCGGGATGATCGTCGCCTTGTGGATCGGGTCCGAGGCCGGCGAGCGCACCGTGACCAGGGCGTGCCCGCCCTCGTGATAGGCGGTGAGCCGGCGCTCCTCCGCGGTCATCACCAACGAGCGACGCTCGGCGCCCATCATAACCTTGTCCTTGGCCGACTCGAACTCGGCCATGGTCACCACGCGCTTGCCCAGCCGCGCGGCGAGCAGCGCCGCCTCGTTCACCAGGTTGGCGAGGTCGGCGCCCGAGAAGCCGGGCGTGCCGCGGGCGATGGTCCGGGGCTCGACGTCGGGAGCCAGCGGCACCTTGCGCATATGCACCTTGAGAATCTTCTCGCGCCCCAGGATGTCGGGGTTGGGCACGACCACCTGCCGGTCGAAGCGCCCGGGACGCAACAGCGCGGGGTCGAGTACGTCGGGCCGGTTCGTCGCCGCGATCAGGATCACGCCCTCGTTGGCCTCGAAACCGTCCATCTCGACCAGGAGCTGGTTGAGGGTCTGCTCGCGCTCGTCGTTGCCGCCGCCGAGCCCGGCGCCGCGGTGGCGACCCACCGCGTCGATCTCGTCGATGAAGATGATGCACGGCGCGTTCTTCTTGCCCTGCTCGAACATGTCGCGCACGCGGCTGGCGCCGACGCCGACGAACATCTCGACGAAGTCGGAGCCCGAGATGGTGAAGAACGGCACGTTGGCCTCGCCGGCGATGGCGCGCGCGAGCAGCGTCTTGCCGGTACCCGGCGGGCCGATGAGCAGCACGCCCTTGGGAATCTTGCCGCCGAGGCGCTGAAACTTCTGCGGATTCTTGAGGAACTCGACGATCTCCTCGAGCTCCTCCTTGGCCTCTTCGATGCCGGCGACGTCGTCGAAGGTGATGTGCCCCGACCGCTCGGTCAGCAGCTTCGCGCGCGACTTGCCGAAGCCCATGGCCTTGCCGCCCCCCGACTGCATCTGGCGCATGAAAAAGATCCATACGCCGATGAGCAGCAGGAACGGGAACCACGAAATGAGAATGCCGAACAGCGACGGCATGCCCTCGTCGTCGGGCGCCGCGCTGATGCGGATGCCGCGCTCGGTGAGGCGGCTGACGAGCGTCGGGTCGTCGGGCGTATAGGTGCTGAACGGTCGGCCGTCTCTGTAGTGGCCGGTGATCTTGTTGCCCTGGATGGTCACGTCGCGCACCTGGCCCTGGTCGACCTCGGCGAGGAACTCCGTAAACGCGAGGTCGGCCTCCGGGTCGCGCTCCGACGATCCCTGGAACAGGTTGAACAGGGCGATCAGCAGGAGCCCGATGATCACCCACAGCGCGAGGTTGCGACCGAAATTGCTCACTGTCTCACGACCTCAATTTGACCCGGCGAACGCCACCCGCCGGCGCGGTGTTTGCAAAACCCTTTGTTTCGCCGCGCGACGCGCCCGATCGTTGCCCTCGCCCGCCACTCTATCCCCCGCCGTCGACAATGGCAAAGCCGGGGCGAACCAAAGGCTGCGCGGGACGAAAAGCGGCGGCGAACGCAGGACTCGCGCCGCTGAACGCGCCGCCCCTCACGTAACCTAAGTGGGGAACCGCGACGATCCCGTCAAGGTCGAAAACCGCGGGCAGGCTGGGCCGCGCGGCGCCGGGAATCGCGGTGTCGCGCAAGGACCGGTCGGCGGCGGCGAGTCCCGACCAGCCGTCGCCGCCGAGTCGCCGCACGCTGTAGCGGCGCCCCGCGCTCCCCGCCGCGGCGCGGACGACGAAGCGGCCGTCCCAGAACACCGATCCGCCGCCGGCGAGCCGCGCCTCGTCCTTCGCCGCCGCGGTTTCCCGAACCGCCAGGACGCCGTCGCGGCGCGGCACCAGGCGGCAGCCGCCAAGCGTGCGTCCGGCGCCGAGCCGGCCTTGCGCGAACGCATCGTGGAGCCGCGCCAGGCGGTCGCCCCGGGCGTCTCGAGAGTGATCACCGGGTTGCCGAGCTGTGCGGAAAGGTAGTGCCATTCCCAGTTTCGGTGTTCGGTGGGCAGGCTGTCGAGCTGCTGCCGCGCCTGCGC
>JACZUY010000067.1 GCA_022572945.1 Pseudomonadota bacterium | reverse complement strand
CGGCGCGGCGGCGGGTTCGGCGCCCGCCGCGTGACCGGGCGCGGCCGCCGGCGCCTCGAGCGCCGAGGCGTCGTCGCCCTCCTCGAGCAGCAGCGCGATCGGCGTATTGACCGCCACGCCCTCGGTCCCCTCGGCGACGAGAATCCTGCCGAGCACCCCTTCGTCGACCGCCTCGATCTCCATCGTCGCCTTGTCGGTCTCGATCTCGGCGATGATGTCGCCCGACTCGATGCTGTCGCCCTCCTGCTTGAGCCACTTGGCGAGGTTGCCCTCGGTCATCGTCGGCGACAGCGCCGGCATGAGGATCGGGATCGGCATGTCTATCTCGGGCGTGGCCGTGCCGGACTTTTGATATCGCTAGGCATCGACGAGCACGTCGGTATAGAGCTCCGACGGATCGGGCTCGGGGCTGTTCTGCGCGAACTCGACCGCTTCGGCGACGATCGCCTTGATCTCGCGGTCGATCTCCTTGAACACCGATTCCTCGGCGTCCTTGTTGTCGATCAGCCGGAGGCGAAGCTGGTCGATCGGATCGCGCCTGGCGCGCACGTCCTGCACCTCGTCGCGCGTGCGGTACTTGGCCGGGTCCGACATCGAGTGGCCCCGGTAGCGGTAAGTCTTCATCTCCATGAGGATCGGTCCCTTGCCCGAACGGCAGTGGGCCACGGCCTCGTCGCCCGCCGCCTTGACCGCCACCACGTCCATGCCGTCGACCTCCATCCCCGGAATACCGAAGGCGTCGCCGCGCCGGTAGAGCGCCGTGCCCGCCGTGGCGCGCTCGATCGAGGTGCCCATGGCGTAGCGGTTGTTCTCGATGACGAACACCACCGGGAGCTTCCACAGCGACGCTATGTTGAACGATTCGTACACCTGGCCCTGGTTGGCCGCGCCCTCGCCGAAATAGGTCAGGCAGACGTGGGGCTCCTCGCGGTACTTGAAGGCGAAGGCGAGGCCCGCGCCGAGCGGCACCTGGGCGCCGACGATGCCATTCCCGCCGTAGAAGCGCTTCTCGATCGAGAACATGTGCATCGAGCCGCCCTTGCCCTTCGAGTAGCCGCCGCTGCGACCGGTCAGCTCGGCCATCACGCCCTTGGGGTCCATGCCGCGCGCCAGCATGTGGCCGTGGTCGCGGTAGCTGGTGATGACCGCGTCGTCCGGGCCGATCGCGTGCTCCATGCCGACGACCACCGCCTCCTGCCCGATGTAGAGATGGCAGAAGCCGCCGATCAGCCCCATGCCGTACATCTGGCCGGCCTTCTCCTCGAAGCGCCGGATGAGCAACATTTCACGGTAATAGGAAAGCAGGTCTTCGACGGGCGTGTCGGCAGGCTTGGCGGCCTTCCTCCTGCGCTTGGGCGTCGCCATCCCTTCTCCCCAGGCTAACGAGCCCATTTTCACCAGGGGGCTCGGTGGTCCTCAATTGGCGTGAAAGGTACGCGTAATCCAGCCGCCGCGCAAGCCGGCGCGGGTCTAATCCCTTGGTTGCGGTGGAAATATCCCCCGCCGGGCGCGGTCAACGCGCAGCCGGGGAATCGACGAAGACGACGACATCGTCGGGATGCGCGAGGTTGAGAACGGCGCGGGCGCGCTCGTCGAGCATGTCGGGATCGAGGCCGTCGGCGCGCAGGAGCGTGACCCGGCGGGCAAGCCGAATTTCCTCGGCGCGGCTCACGGCGAGGGTCGTGCGCGCCTTTTCCGCCTGGTACGAAAGCTGCAGCCAGGTGAGCAGCCCACGGTCGCCCTGGATCGCATGGTAGCCCAGGTAGCCGATCGCGCAGGCGACGGCGAGCGGTCCCGCGAACGATCGCGCGCGCTGACGAAGCTCGCGAAGAATCCCCATGACACTAATGAATCACAAGAGATTCCGCGCGGTCAACCCGAATTCGTCGCCTCCGCCGGGGCGTCGGTCCGGGCCACCCGCCCCTTGAGCCCGGCGCCGCCGGCGTAGCGCGCGGTGGGTCCCAGCGCCTCCTCGATGCGGATGAGCTGGTTGTACTTGGCCAGCCGGTCCGAGCGCGACAGCGAGCCGGTCTTGATCTGCCCGCAGTTGGTGGCCACGGCGAGATCGGCGATGGTGGCGTCCTCGGTCTCGCCCGAGCGATGCGATATCACCGCCGCGTATGCCGCGCGATGCGCGTTCTCCACGGTCTCGAGGGTCTCTGATAACGTGCCGATCTGATTGACTTTTATCAATATGGCGTTGGCCACGCCGCGAGCAATCCCGTCGGCGAGCCGCGCGCTGCTGGTGACGAACAGGTCGTCGCCGACGAGCTGCACGCTGGACCCGAGCGCCGCGGTGAGCGCCGCCCAGCCGTCCCAGTCGTCCTCGGCCATGCCGTCCTCGATCGAGACGATCGGGTAGCGGGCGACGAGGTCCTCATAGAACGCGGTCATCGCGGCGGCGTCGAGGGTCTTGCCTTCGAGCGCGTAGACGCCGTCCTTGAAAAACTCGGTCGAGGCCGCGTCGAGCGCCAGCGCGATGTCCTCGCCGGGCCGGTAGTTCGCCGACTCGATCGCCTTGGCGATAAACCCGAGCGCCGCATCGGCGCCGGCCAGGTCGGGCGCGAAACCGCCTTCGTCGCCGACCGCGGTGGCGTGCCCCTCGTCGGCGAGCAGCTTGCGCAGGCTATGGAACACCTCGGCCCCCATGCGCACCGCCTCGGCCATCGTCGGCGCGCCGACGGGCACGATCATGAACTCCTGGATATCGAGCCGGTTGTCGGCGTGCGCGCCGCCGTTGACGACGTTCATCATCGGGGTGGGGAGAGTCCGCGCGTGCGTCCCGCCGACATAGCGGTAAAGCGGCAGGCCGCTCGCGGCGGCCGCCGCCTTGGCGACCGCGAGGCTCACGCCGAGGATCGCGTTGGCCCCGAGGCGCGCCTTGTTGGGCGTGCCGTCGAGCGCGATCATGGTCCGGTCGATCGCCTCCTGCTCGCGCGCGTCGAGGCCCGAGAGCGCGTCGAAGATCTCGCCGTTGACCGCCTCGACCGCCTTGAGCACCCCCTTGCCGCCGTAGCGCGCCGGGTCGCCGTCGCGCAGCTCGGCCGCCTCGTGCGTGCCGGTCGAGGCGCCCGCCGGCGCGGCGGCGCGGCCCGCGTCGCCGTCCTCCAGCGTGACCTCGACCTCGACGGTCGGATTGCCGCGGCTGTCGAGAATCTCGCGCGCGTGGATATCGACGATTGCCGTCATCATCGCTCTCCGCCGAAAGGTCCCTGGCCGAAAGGACCCTGTCTTAACTGGATTTGGTCAGCCGGTCGAGGGCGACGAGGCGGGCGAGAAGCTCGGGCATGTCGGCGATGGGCACCATGTTGGGGCCGTCCGAGGGGGCGTTGTCGGGGTCCTGATGGGTCTCCATGAACACCGCGGCGACGCCCACCGCCACCGCGGCGCGCGCCAGCACCGGCACGAACTCCCGCTGCCCGCCGCTGCGCCCTCCGAGCCCGCCGGGCTGCTGGACCGAATGGGTCGCGTCGAACACCACCGGATAGCCGGTCTGCGCCAGGATCGGCAGCGACCGCATGTCGGAGACCAGCGTGTTGTAGCCGAAGCTCGCCCCGCGCTCGCACAGCAGCAGGTCCTGGTTGCCCGCCGACTCGGCCTTGGCGACGACGTTCACCATGTCCCACGGGGCGAGGAACTGTCCCTTCTTGATGTTCAGCGCCCGGCCGGTCTCGGCCGCGGCGATCACCAGGTCGGTCTGGCGGCAGAGGAAGGCGGGGATCTGCAACACGTCCACCGACTCGGCGGTCGGCGCGCACTGGTCGGGGGAATGCACGTCGGTCAGCACCGGGCAGCCGACCGCCTCGCGCACCTCGGCGAGGATCGCCAGCCCCTCGGCCATGCCGACGCCGCGCGGGCTGTCGACGCTGGTGCGGTTGGCCTTGTCGAACGAGCTCTTGTAGATCAGGCCGATGCCGGCCTTTTCGGTGATCTCGCAGAGCGCGCGCGCGGTCTCGAGCGCGTGCGCCCGGCTTTCGATAACGCACGGCCCGGCGATCAGCGTCAGCGGCAGGTCGTTGCCGATGCTGAGATCGCCCACCGTAACGCGGCGCGGCTGCGGCATGGCCCGGCCCTTACACCAGCCGCGACTGCTGCACCGCGGCCTCGATGAACGACGCGAACAGCGGATGGGGGGCGAACGGCTTGGACTTGAACTCGGGGTGGAACTGGACGCCGATGAACCAGGGATGCCCGGGAAGCTCGACGATTTCGGGCAACTGCTTGTCGGGCGACAGGCCCGAGAACACCAGCCCCGCCTTTTCGAGCTGCGGCAGATAGTTGATGTTGACCTCGAAGCGGTGCCGGTGGCGTTCGCTGATCCGTCGCGCGCCGTAGATTTCCGCGACCCGGCTGCCGTTGCGGAATTCGCAATCGTAGGCGCCGAGCCGCATGGTGCCGCCGAGGTCGCTTTCGGCATCGCGCGTCTCGCGCTCATTGCCGTGCATCCACTCGGTCAGCAGGCCGACGACCGGGTGCTCGCAAGGGCCGAACTCGGTCGACGAGGCGCCCTCGAGGCCGGCCAGGTTGCGCGCCGCCTCGATGACCGCCATCTGCATGCCGAAGCAGATGCCGAAATAGGGGATACGGCGTTCCCGCGCGAAGGTCACGGCGGCCACCTTGCCCTCGCTCCCGCGCTCGCCGAAGCCGCCGGGGACGAGGATGCCGTTGACCTCCCGAAGCTCGGGCGGGACCTCGTTCGACGCGAACGTCTCGGCGTCGATCCACGCCATGTTGACGCGCACGTTGTTGGCGATGCCGCCATGCGCCAGCGCCTCGGCGAGCGACTTGTACGCGTCGATGAGGCCGGTGTACTTGCCGACGACGCCGATCAGCACCTCGCCCTCGGGCGAGCGGATGCGTTCGGTGATCGATTCCCAGCGCGAGAGGTCGGGTTCCGGCGCATCGTCGATTCCGAAGCACGCCAGCACCTGGGTGTCGAACCCTTCGCGGTGGTAACTGATCGGCGCTTCGTAGATGGTGTCGACGTCGAGCGCGGGGATCACCGCTTCCTCGCGGAGGTTGCAGAACAGCGCGATCTTGCTGCGCTCGGCGGCCGGAAGTTCGTGCTCCGAGCGGCACAGCAGCACATCGGGCTGGATGCCGATGCCGCGCAGCTCCTTGACCGAATGCTGGGTCGGTTTGGTCTTCAGCTCGCCGACCGACGCGAGATAGGGCACCAGGGTGGCGTGGATGAAGCAAGTGTGGCCGCGCGGAAGCTCGTTGCCGAGCTGGCGGATCGCCTCGAGGAACGGCAACCCCTCGATGTCACCCACGGTGCCGCCGATCTCGCACAGCATGAAGTCGATGTCGTCGGTGTCGGCGACAATGAACTCCTTGATCGCGTTGGTGACGTGGGGAATCACCTGCACCGTGCCGCCGAGGTAGTCGCCGCGGCGCTCGCGGGCGATGACCGTGGAGTAGATCTGGCCGCTGGTGACGTTGTCGCTCTGGCGCGCCGGCACGCCGGTAAAGCGCTCGTAGTGACCGAGGTCGAGGTCGGTCTCGGCGCCGTCGTCGGTGACGAACACCTCGCCGTGCTGATACGGGCTCATCGTCCCCGGATCGACGTTGAGGTAAGGGTCGAGCTTGCGCAGCCGGACGCTGTATCCGCGCGCCTGAAGCAGCGCACCGAGCGCCGCCGAAGCCAAACCCTTGCCCAAGGAGGAAACCACGCCGCCGGTTATGAATACGAACCGCGCCATGGGCCTTGCTTTTACCACAAGCCGGGGCGATCGCAAAGCGTGATGCGCGGCGTCGCCATTGGGTCGGAGATGCGCGCCGGCCTCACCCCGCTAGTCCGCGATCGGAACGCTGGGGGCAACCGGCTCGACCGGCGCCTGGCTCGCCGGCGTCTCGGCGGCTTCGAGGATCGAACGCGGCTCGCTCGTTCCCGTGGCGATGATCGTGAGCAGCATGCTGCTCAGCATGAACAGGCCGGCGAGCACCGCGGTGACGCGCGTGAGCAGGTTCGACGATGCGCGGCCGCTCATCAGCGCGCCGCCGCCGCCGCCGATGCCGAGCGCGCCGCCTTCGCTGCGCTGGAGCAGCACCGTGGCGATCATGGCGAGCGCGAGCAGCAGGTGAATCACCAACAGAATTGTGGTCATCGAAGGCGCATCCGTATGGTCGCGCGCGCGTGCGCGTCGAGCCGTCGCCGCCTATACCACAGGGCGTGATTCGCTGCTAGGGGCAGCTTCGACAAATCGCCCAGAAATCATCGACCGCGAGGCTGGCGCCGCCGACCAGCGCGCCGTTGACCTCGTCCGCCGCCAGAATGCCGGCCGCGTTCGCGGGCTTGACCGAGCCGCCGTAAAGCAGGCGGAGGTCCCGTCCCTCCTCGCCCAGCCGGCCGCACAGCAACCGGCGCAGGTGCGCGTGGACCTCGGCGATCTCGTCGAGCGACGCCGTCCGCCCGGTGCCGATCGCCCACACCGGCTCGTAGGCGATCACGGTGTCGGCGGCGGATACGGAGGCGGGCAGCGACCCGGCAAGCTGGCGCTCGACCACTGCGAGCGCCTCGCCGGCGTCCCGTTGCGCCTCGCTTTCGCCGAGGCAGACGACGGCGACGAGCCCGGCGCTGTGCGCGGCCGCCGCCTTCGAGCGCACCAGCGCGTCGCTTTCGCCGTGGTCGGAGCGGCGCTCGGAGTGGCCGACGATGACGTACCGGCAGCCGGCGTCGGCGAGCATTTCGGCACTCACGTCGCCGGTGTGCGCGCCCGCCTGGGCGGCGTGGCAGTCCTGACCGCCGAGAGCGATGGCGCTATTGTTCAGCGCATCGGCAACGGGACGCAACAGCGTTGCCGGGGGGCAGACGGCGATATCGCAGTGCGGCGGCTCGGCGGCGACTCGCGCGGCAAGCGCGCCGACGCGCTCGATGCTTTCGCCGAGCAGACCGTTCATCTTCCAGTTGCCGGCGATCAGTGGCGTTGGCATCGGGCGTCACGACCGGGTTGAAAGGGTGAACTGTTTAGCACAGGCTGGCGGTTGCACGAAAGCGACACCGCGCGGCGTAAGGTATCGAGGATATTGTTTGTTGCCGGGGCACGGGCGCTGTTTCTATTATGCGCCCCGCCGCGTGGCTTCCTGAACAAGGCTGAAGGATACTCTCCACCATGTTGATCAAGATTAGGACATTAGGCGGTAAATGGGTTCTGGGCTTCTTCATGGTCTTCGTCACCGCCGCCTTCGGGCTGTGGGGCGTCGGCGACATGTTGCGCCCGCCGTCGATGATGACGGTGGCGAGCGTCGGCGACGTCGAGATCACCGATCGCGAGCTCAGCCGCGCGTTCCGCCGTGAGATCGCCCTGCTGCAGCCGCGGTTCAACAACCGGCTCGACAGCGCCTTGGCGCGCGAACTGGGCGTGCTCGACAGCACGATCGAGTCGCTGCTCACGCGCATTCTTTATGACCTCGAGGGCGCCCGTCTCGGCCTCATGGTCAGCGACGCCATGATCCTCGAAGAGATCAAGGCGACACCAACCTTCCAGAATGTCGATGGCGAGTTCGATCCCAACCTCTTCGCCTCGACGCTGGCGTCGAATCAGTTGAGCGAGCCGCAGTACGTCGCGAGGTTGCGCGACGGCCTCAGGCGCACGCAGCTCCTCGGCAGCATTACGGGTCCCGCCAACGTGCCGAAGGTGTTGCTCGATTCGCTCTACCGCTACCGCGAAGAGCGCCGCGTCGCCGAGTATTTCGTCGTCAGCCGCGAATCGGCGAGCGACATTCCCGAACCGGACGGGGTCGCGCTGGCGGCGTTTCATCGCGACAACGCCCGCCTGTTCACCGCACCCGAATACCGCAGGCTGAGCTTCATCCATATCACGCCGGAGGACGTCCTCGGCGAGACCACGGTTTCCGACGAAGAGATCGAGACCGAGTACGATGACCGTCAAGCCGAGTTCCTGACGCCGGCGACGCGCACGCTCGAGCAGATCATCCTGCCCGGCGAGGCGACCGCCCGCCGCGCCCACGACATGCTGCGGCAGGGCCGTGACTTCGCCGCCGTCGCCGCCGAGTTGGCGGGCACGGCGGGCGACGCGCTTTCCCTGGGCGAGGTGACGCGCGATGACCTGTTCGGCGACGCCATCGCCGACGCGGTGTTCGCGCTTGCCGAAGGCGAATACAGCGCCCCGATCGAGAGCCCGTTCGGCTGGCACCTGTTCCGCGTCGTCGCGGCGAGCGAAGAGTCGATGCGCCCCCTCGCCGCGGTCCGCGGCCAGCTCGAACGCGAGATCGCCATGCGGCAGGCCGCCGATCTGCTTTACGACTTCGCCAACCGGCTCGACGATACGCTGGCGGGCGGCGCCACGATCGAAGCGGCGGCGAGCGCGCTGAGGCTAACGCTCGACCGTATCGGCGCGGTCGACGCCCGCGGCCTCACTCGCGGCGGCGTCGCCGCCGAGCGTCTCCCGGCGGGGCCCGAATTCCTGTCGAAGGCGTTCGCGCTTGGCGACGGCGAAACCTCGCTGCTGGTGGAGGCGGGGGACGGCAGCGCGTTCGTCGTCCGCCTCGACGCGGTGATCGCCCCGACGTTGAAGCCGCTGGATACGATCCGCGACGAGGTCGAGGCGGCGTGGCGGGCGGACCAGCGTGACACTGCCGCGAAGTCGTCGGCCGAACAGGCGGTCGAGCGCGTCAACTCGGGCGAGAGTTTCGCGCTGGTCGCCGCCGACCTGGGCTTGGCGGCGGCGCGGACCGCGCCGATCCGGCGCGACGGCGACGGCGGCGACCTCGCCGCGCCGCTGGTCCTCGACCTGTTTGGGCTGCGCGAGCGCGAGGCCGTCTCGGGCCTCGACAACGAAGCAACGGGGTACGCGGTTCTCCGCCTGGTCGAGATCGTCGACGCCCGCCCGGGCGCCGACAAAGACGCGTTCGCCGGCCGGCGCGAAGAGCTGCGTGCGAGCATCGCCGCCGGCATCATCGACCAGTTCCGCGGCCAGTTGGAGAAACGCTACCCCGTGCGAGTCAACCAGGGCGCGGTCGACGCGCTGTTCTAGCGATGCGGACTCAGCCGGATCTCGAGGAGTTCATCGCGGCGCACGAGGCGGGACGTCCCCAGGTCGTGTGGACGACGTTGGTCGCCGATCTCGAGACCCCGGTCTCGGCGATGCTCAAGCTCACCGACGGACGGCCTTACAGCTTCCTGCTCGAATCGGTCGAAGGCGGGGCCACGCGCGGACGCTACTCGATCATCGGCCTCAAGCCGGACCTCATCTGGCGTTGCCATGGCGATCGCGCCGAGGTCAACCGCACCGCGCGATCCGACGCGGAGGCGTTCGCGCCGTGCGAAGCGGGCGCGCTCGAATCGCTCAGGCGGGTGATCGCCGAATCGCGCATCGAGCTGCCGCCCGAGCTGCCGCCGATGGCGTCGGGCCTGGTCGGCTACATGGCATACGACACCGTCCGCTTGATGGAACGCCTGCCCGACGAGAACCCCGACACGCTCGGGCTGCCCGACGGGCTGTTCCTGCGCCCGACGATCATGGCGATCTTCGACAATATCGAGGACGTCGTCACCGTGGTCACGCCGGTGTGGCCCGAGGTCAACGCCGATGCAAGCGCGGCGTACGACCTCGCGCGCGAGCGCCTCGCCGACGTGGTCGCCGACTTCGAGCGCAGCCTGCCCCACCGGCGCGGCCGCGCCGGCCCGCCCGGCGATGTTCCCGAGGCGACGTCGAATACGGCCCGCGAGGCCTACCACGCGATGATCGAGAAGGCGAAGGCGTACATCTTCGCCGGCGACATCTTCCAGGTGGTGCTGTCGCAGCGCTTCTCGGTGCCGTTCGACCTGCCGCCGTTCGCGCTGTACCGGGCGCTGCGCCGGCTCAATCCCTCGCCGTTCCTGTTCTTCCTCGACTTCGGCGGCTTCGCGGTGGTCGGCTCGAGCCCCGAAATCCTGGTGCGGCTGCGCGACGGCAAGGTCACGATCCGGCCGATCGCCGGCACCCGCCCGCGCGGCGCCACGGTGGCCGAGGACCAGGCGCTCGCCGAAGAGCTGCTCGCCGACCCCAAGGAGCTTGCCGAGCACCTCATGCTGCTCGACCTCGGGCGCAACGACGTCGGCCGCGTCGCCCGCGTCGGCACGGTGCGCGTGACCGAGCGCAACATCATCGAGCGCTATTCGCACGTCATGCATATCGTGTCGAACGTCGAGGGCGAGATCGACCCCCGCTACGACGGCCTCGACGCGCTCGTCGGCGGCTTCCCCGCGGGCACCGTCTCGGGCGCGCCCAAGGTTCGGGCGATGGAGATCATCGACGAGCTCGAGCACGAGAAGCGCGGCATCTACGCCGGCGCGGTCGGGTACTTCTCGGCGAGCGGGGCGATGGACACGTGCATCGCGCTCAGGACGGCGGTGGTCAAGGACGGCGTCATGTACGTGCAGGCCGGCGGCGGCATCGTCGCCGACAGCGACCCCGAGACCGAGTATCAGGAGAGCTGCAACAAGGCGCGCGCGCTCATCCGCGCCGCCCAGGAGGCGGTGCGCTTCGCGGCGCGGGACTGAAGCGGGCGCCTATACCAGTATCAGGCGGGTCCGCCGAACTCGAAGCCGGCGTCGGCGACCGCCCGGGCGATCTCCGATTCGTCGGCGGCGCCGTCCACGGTCACCTTTCCGCTGTCGAGATCGACGTTGACTCCGGCGCCGGGAACGGCGCGCTGGATGGCGTTGGTGACCGCACGGACGCAGCCCTCGCAGGTCATTCCGGAAACCAGGTAGGTGTCTGACACGGCTTACCTCTCTCGATCGCAAGAACCACAATTCGCCACGGTGGGGCTTCCAGCGGCGGTCATGTCAAGGATTCGTTAGCCCTGCTTGTTCGGCGCGCTCATCGCCCGATCACGCTTGACATAGGTGATGGCGATGATGGCCCCGGCGCCGCCGAGGCTCGCGATCATGATGCCGATGCCGCCGAATATGGTCACCATCAGCTTGCCCATGAAGTCGTGCCCGATTGCGAGCACCACCTTGGGCGCGCTCCGGCCATCGGCGTAGGCGGCGGAGATGAGATACGGCCCCGGTTCGGCGATCTCGAACTCGAGGATCGAGACGCCGGCGCGGCCGCCAAGCGTGTAGGTGGCGTTGGCGCCCGGCCGCCGGCGCGCCGCCGGCTCGCCGCCGACGCTCGAGACGACCC
>JACZUY010000066.1 GCA_022572945.1 Pseudomonadota bacterium | reverse complement strand
GTTGGTGACCCCGGTCGTGCGCGATTGCCACCTGAAGAGCATGGGCAGGATCGCCACTGAGGCCGCCGACCTGATCGACAAAGCCAAGTCGCGCAAACTCCGGCCCGACGACCTGGAAGGGGGCACCTTCACCATCAGCAACATGGGCATGTTCGACGTGTTGGCGTTTTCGGCCATCATCAATCCGCCCCAGGTGGGCATTCTCGCCATCCCTCGGCCGGTGGAACGTCCCGTGGTCGTCGACGGGCGGGTGGTCGTGCGCTCCCGTCTTCAGGTGACCCTCTCTTCAGATCATCGGGCCATCGATGGCGTTACGGCGGCGGCATTTCTCAAGGCGTTCAAGGATGTGGTGGAGAACCCGGTAAACCTCATGTTGTAGGCTGACCAGGCTGCGCCTTAGCCGGAATGGATACTTTGGGGAAAGGCGCACCGGGCCGCAAAGGCGCCAAAGGAACCCCCGCATAAAATCAGTTCCGCAAGAGTTCCCAATTTGGGGTACGAATCATGACCCATTCCGTGCTGCCGGTGACTCCGGAGGAGTTGGAGATTCTAAAGGCGGTGGAGAAGAAAGTGCTCTGGTTGAGCACCTACATGATCCACTATGCCAACCACATCCGTCCCAATCCCGACAGCATCAAAGTGGGCGGACATCAGGCCAGCAGCTCGTCGATCGTCTCCCTTCTCACCGCGCTGATGCTGCGCACCATGTCGGCCCTTGACCGATTGGCCCTGAAACCCCACGCCTCCCCTGTGTTCCACGCCGTCCAGTATCTGCTGGGCAATCTCGACAAGGAAAAGCTGAGTCAGTTCAGACAATTCGGTGGCATCCAATCCTACCCCAGCCGCCGCAAGGATCATGACGGGGTTCACTTCAACACCGGCTCGGTGGGGATCGGTGGGGCCAACGTGATTTTCAGCGCCATTGTCCAGGAATACGCCATGCGCCACTTCCCCAGGGAGCAGGCGCCGGGCAAATACATCTCTCTCATGGGCGATGCGGAAATGGAGGAGGGCACGCTCTACGAGGCGCTGCTGGAAGGCCAGAACTACAATTTGAACAATTGCTGGTGGATCATCGATCTCAACCGCCAGAGCCTGGACAAGCTGCTCGCAGCCAATCGCGGCGACCGTGGCCTGTACAACCTTCGTCAGCGATTCGGCGGCGGCGCGGACAATTTCGATGTGACCTGGCACTCGACCGGTTTCGACAACGCCATCCGGCCCAACCTCGTCGTCTTTACCGCCGAGCGAGCGACCAGCCCGTTTCCGGGACCGGTCCAACCGTTGCCGGAAACCGTCTTTCCGGCGGCACTGCGAATTACGATCGATCTCGTGGACGACCAAAAGCGCATGGCGAGGCCGACCCGTCACGTGATGATCATCCCGGTCGGTGGATGAGCACGTACCGCGCGAGTGGATGATCGGCCGAGTGACGTAAGGGCGTAAGCGGCAGACGTAGGAATCACCGCGTCCCGGATGAGTGGACGACCGAAAGTGTTTGAGCGAATTGTTCATGACGAATCGACCACGAAAACCCTTTTCCCTCGAGATTCGCCTCGGTCATACCGGTGCCGTCCGACGTCGAGGCACGGTCTTGATCCTGGTCATGACTGTGCTCGGCATTCTGTTCGTCACCGGCGTGGCGTTCATGGCCACCATGAGCGACCCCGACTTCGTCGCCGACGCGAAGAAGCAGAAGCTGGAACTCGCGCCGATCAGCGGCGAGGAAGTCGCCCGGCTCATCAACGCGGTTGTCACGTCGCCCCAGGACATCGTCGCAGCGGCGACCGAGGCACGCGAAAGTATCGGCAAGATCGAGATTTCCAAGATCGAGATCGCGTCGGTCATGTTGAAGGGGGCTGTCACCAAGGTGGTGAAAGGCGGCCGCACGATCCACATCGGCGACGATAAGGCCAAGATCAGTGGTTCGCGCACCAAGGTGACGATCGCCGGCAAGCCGGGCGATCGCGGCGCGATCAAGGTTGGGATGACCTGCACCGCCGATCTCAAGGGCGAGAGCGGCAGCGAGGCCAAGACGATTTCCTGCGAGTAACGCGGGGGCGATGCGATAGCGGGGCCGCCGCCCGGGGCGCGAATGACGCGAACCAACCCGGGCGGCGGCCCCAACTCGAATCGAGTCTCATGGTTTTCCCGACAGCTTGGCCGGTTCGTGGCGCCAAGGATTTGATCGGGCCTTCGCGCGCGGGGTTCGGGCGCGCTCACGGACTTCGTTGAGCTTATTCGGGGGGTCGCTCCGTGGACGTAGGCATGCTGGAGGCGGCGGGACAGGCGGTGGTCATCATGAGTGACCCGACACGCCTGATGTATCTCGGCGCCGGGGTGTTGATCGGGCTGTCGCTGGGAGTGATTCCGGGCCTCGGCGGCATCGTCGGCATGGCGCTCCTGCTGCCCTTTGTTTTCACGCTCTCGGATGATCCCTATTCGGCCTTCGCCTTGCTGCTCGGGATGGGCTCGGTCGTGACCACCTCGGACACCATCCCCGCCGTGCTGTTCGGCGTGCCGGGCACGACCGGGTCGGCGGCGACGATCCTCGACGGCCACCCGCTGGCGAAACAGGGACAGGCGGGCCGCGCCTTCGGGGCGGCGTACACCGCCTCGCTCTTCGGCGGCGTGTTCGGCGCCCTGTTGCTTGCCGTCTCGATCCCCATCCTGCGGCCGTTTATCCTCTACCTGGGCTCGCCCGAGCTGCTGGCTTTCGCGATCCTTGGCTTGTCGATGGTCGCGGTCTTGAGCGGCGGCACGCCGCTCCGGGGCCTGGCCGTGGCCGGGTTTGGCCTGATGATCGCCATGATCGGGCAAGACCCGCAGACCGGCACGCTGCGCTGGACCCTGGACACGCTCTATCTTTGGGACGGTCTGCACCTTGTTCCGATCACGCTCGGGTTGTTCGCCCTGCCCGAGCTCGCCGACATGGCAATCGTCCGGCGCAGCATCGCCGGCGGCGCCAAGATCGATTCGCGCTCGGGACAATGGGAAGGCGTCAAGGACACATTCCGCAACTGGTGGCTGGTCCTCCGTTGCGCCTTTATTGGCTCGATGCTGGGCTCGATTCCGGGCATCGGCGCCGCGGTGATCGACTGGATCGCATACGGTCACGCGGCGCGGACCGAAAAGGGCGCGGCCGAGACCTTCGGTAAAGGCGATATTCGTGGCGTGCTGGCGTCCGAGGGGGCGAACAATGCCAAGGAAGGCGGGGCGCTGGTGCCGACCATCGCCTTCGGTGTTCCGGGCAGCGCCTCGATGGCGATCCTGCTCGGCGCGTTCCTGATCCTCGGGCTCGTTCCCGGCCCCGACATGCTGACCAGGAACCTCGACGTCACCTACACCATGGTGTGGAGCGTGGCGTTGGCGAACATCCTCGGCGCCGGTCTTTGCTTCCTGTTCAGCGACCAGTTCGCCAAGATCGCGCTCATCCGCCAACCCATCATCATGCCGTTGATTCTGACCGTGATCTTCATCGGCGCCTATCAGGGCTCGCGGCAGTGGGGCGATCTCTACACCGTGGTGCTCTTCGGCATCCTGGGGTGGACCATGAAGCGCCTGAACTGGCCGCGGCCGCCACTGATCCTGGGTGTCGTGCTCGGCGGCATCGTCGAGCGCTACATGTTCATCTCGATCCAGCGCTACGAATTCGAGTGGCTGATGCGCCCGGTGGTGGCGGTGGTGTTCGCGTTCGCCCTCTGGGGTCTCGCCCGGCCGCTGATCAAGGAAGCACGGGCGGCCGGCGGTTTCGTCGCCATGTTCACCCGGTTCACGGCGCGCCGATTCGACGTAACCAGCGTGTTCTACCTGGCGTTCATCGCGCTCATCGGGGTCATGGTCTTTCAGGCGACGGGCTGGCACTTCAGTGCCAAGGTCGCGCCCCTGAGCGTCGGCTACTTCGTTCTGGCCGTCGCGGGCATCAGCTTTCTCGATCATTCGTTCCGTGAACCCACGGGCGATCGCACGGGCGCCAAGGAACGGGCCACCCGCTCATTGCGCCTCGATCTTCAGGCGGACGACCTGGGGCTCGACAAGGCGGTCGTGGCGCGACGCGCGGTCGCCTATCTCGGCTGGCTGATCGGCTTCCTCGCCCTCGTCGCCCTGATCGGCATGTTGCCGACCGTGTTCGCGTTCGTGATCCTCTATATGCGCGTCGAGGGCAACGAGAAGTGGCGGCTCACCCTGTCCATCGCCGCCGGCATGACGGCGTTCTCGTACATCGTCTTCGAGCGGTTGCTGCACCTGCCGTGGCCGCAAACCGTCGTCGGCGGCTGGTTTCCGGCGCTTAAGGTCTTGATACCGTCGATGTAGCCAGCGGGCGCGTAGCGGCAACGATTACCCGTGGGAGACAACCATGAACGTAGGAATCATCGGCTGCGGCGCCATGGGCTTGGCGATGGCCGGGCACATCGTCAAACGCGGCGGCGGCGACGTGTTCGCCCACGACGTCGACCCCGAGCACCTGAAGAGCGCGGCGGGCGTCGGCGCCGAGCCGTTCGCCAGCCTCGACGAGCTGGGGCCGCGCGCCGACCTGCTGATCGTCATGGTCGCGACCGACGCCCAGGTGCGCGACGTGGTCACCGGCGTGGTCCCGCATTGCCGGCCCGGAACCCTGGTCGCCGTGGCCTCGACCGTCCACCCGGCGACGATGCGCGACCTCGCCGAGCCGGTCGCCGCGGCCGGTGCGAAGCTGATCGACGCGCCCGTCGTCTTCGGCCTGTCGGGCGCCAAGGAAGGCACGCTGCTCAGCCTGTGCGGCGGCGCCGAGGCGGACGTCGCCGAGGCCCGCGAGACGCTCATCGCGTATAGCAAGGCGGTCCACCACGTCGGCCCGCTGGGCCACGGCCAGCTCGCCAAGACCGTCAACAACATGCTCCATTGGGCCGCCTGCGTGGCGAACTACGAGGCCCTGCTGCTCGCCAAGCGCCACGGCATGGACGCCCAGGCGCTGCGCGAGGTGCTGCTCGACTGCCCGGCCGAGAACGGCACCCTGCGCCAGTGGGACAACACGCGCTTCACCTGGCCCGAGAAGGACATGGACACCGCCCTCGAGCTGGCGCAGGAAGGCGGCCTCACGCTGCCGCTGTTCGGCCAGATCGATCAACTGATCAAGCTGCTCAAGCCCGACCACGTCAAGGCCCTGCTCCACGGCGACTCGGCGCCGTACCTCGGGCGCGAGGTGCGGCCCTTGCCCGCCCCGTAGGCGATCGACGGGAGACCGAGGATGGCGCCGGAGGCGACCGCTCCCAACGCTCCGATCGCGACCGTCGGCTTCGTCGGCCTCGGCCGCATGGGGTTGCCGATGGCGCGCCATGTCCGCGCCGGCGGCTTCGCGGTCGCGGGCTTCGATGTCGACGACTCGGCGCTGCGCCAGGCCGAGGCGCTCGGGGTGCGCAGGCGCGCCTCGTGCGCCGAGATCGCCGCCGGCGCCGACCTGGTGCTCGTCATCGTGCCCGACGACGACGACGTGCTGGCGGCGTGTTGCGGGCCCGAGGGCGCCATCGCCGCGGCCCGGCGCGGCAGCGTCATCGCGGTGTGCAGCCACGCCCGGCCGGCGACCGTCGCCAGGGTCGACGCCGAGGCCGAGGCCGTGGGCGTCGGCGTTCTCGACGTGCAGCTGACCAAGGGTGTCCGCGGCGCCGAGGACGCGACGATGACGCTGCTCGTCGGCGGCCGCGACGCCGACCTCGAGCGGGCGCGCCCGGTGTTCGCCTGTTTCGCCACCGCGCTGCACCACCTGGGGCCGGTCGGCAGCGGCCAGATCGCCAAGGCCGTGAACAATCTGTTGCTTTGGGCGCACCTCGCCGCCGCCGCCGAGGCGCTCGAGTTCGGGGCGCGCCACGGCCTCGACGCCGCTCGGCTGAGGACCGCGCTGCTCGATTGCAGCGCCGACAGCTGGGTGCTGCGCGAGATCGCGGATATCCAACCGACGTGGCCCGCCAAGGACCTGCGCAACGCCCTCGCCATGGCCGCCGACGTCGACCATCCGATGCCGATCGCCGAGCTCGTCGCGACGCTCATCGGCAGGCTCGACCGGGCGACGCTCGACAGGATTCTGGCGTCCGGAAAAGACCAAGCAACCGGCGAGAGACCATGACCCAAGAAAGCACTTCGCCGAAGCCCGACAAGACGCACAATCGGCGCTGGCAGTCCGACGTGATCGTCGACCTGATCAAGCACTACGAGTTTCCCTATATCACGCTCAATCCCGGCGCGAGTTTCCGCGGCCTTCACGATTCTCTGGTCAACTACGGCGGCAACGTGCCGCCGATGCTGCTGTGCCCACACGAGGAGATTGCGGTGCAGATGGCCCACGGCTATGCCAAAGCCACTGGCCGACCGATGATCGCCATCGTGCACGATCTGGTCGGCATGCTTCATGCGACCATGGCCGTCTACTACGCCTATATCGACCGCGCGCCGATCTTCATCATCGGTGCCACCGGCCCCATGGACGAGGGCAAGCGTCGGCCCAACATCGACTGGATCCATAGCGCCGGAACCCAGGGCGAGGCTTATCGAGCCTTCACCAAGTGGGACTATCAGCCGACCAGCATCGACGGGGTGCCGGAGGCCTTCCTGCGCGCCTACAGCGTGATGATGACCCAGCCTCAGGGTCCCATCTATATGTGCTACGACGCCTTCATGCAGGAGCTTCCGTTGACCGCCGAGGTGCCACTGCCGCCGGACGACGCCGTGGCGGCGCCCTCGCCAATCGGTCCCGATCCAAAGGCGCTTGAAGCGGTCGCCGAGCGACTGCTGGCGGCCGAGGCACCCCTACTCATGGCCGAGTTCGTGGGCCGCAGCGCCGGCGGCTTCGAGAATATGGTTGCCCTGGCGGAGGCGGTCAGGGCGCCGGTCTGGGATATCGGCTCGAGCCTCAATTTCCCCGGCCGACACCCCTTGAATCTGACCCTCGATACCGACGTCTTCGCGGACCGCGACGTGATCCTCAATCTGGACGTCCGGGACTGGGAGAAGCCGATCGCGTCGCTCGACAGCACGACTCGTGCGGTCGCGTACCGGGTACCCGAGTCGTGCGAGTGGATGGAGATCGGTTTCGCCGAGCTTGGCATCAGCAAGTGGTCGATGGATTACCGGCGTACGCGCAGCTTCACGCATCGGGTTCTGGCCGACCCTGTCGTCGCCATCCCGGCGCTTACCGACCACTGTCGGGCGCGCGTTGCCGGGGATTCCGCCTTGGCGCGGCGCCTCGACGATCGCGCCGCGGCGATTGCCGAACGACATCGGGTCCTGCGGAATACCTGGGCCGAGCAGGCGCGCGAGGACTGGGACGCCGTCCCAATGACGCCGGCCAGGCTCGCCGCCGAGATCTGGGACGCAATCCAGGGCGAGGATTGGGTGCTCAGCGCCAACACCCTGCGCGACTGGGCGCGCAAGCTTTGGGATTTCGACAAGCCCTATCGCCATCCGGGCAATTCTCTCGGCACCGCGACCCAGATCGGCATTTCGCTCGGCGTGGCGCTTGCCAACCGGGGAACCGGCCGCCTCGTCGTCGACATCAACCCCGACGGTGACCTGATGTTCGACCCCGGCGCGCTTTGGGTCGCGGCGAAGTACGAGATCCCGTTGCTGATCGTGATGTTCAACAACCGCGCCTACTACAACGACTGGGAACACCAGCTCCGCATGGCGCGCCTGCGCGGCACCGACGAGGCAAAGGCCCATCTGGGCATGGACCTGTTCGGCCCGGAGCCGGATTTCGCCGGCCTCGCCCGGGCCATGGGTTGCCATGGCGAGGGGCCCATCGAGCGGCCGCAGGACGTCGCGCCCGCGCTGCGCCGCGCCATCGCCGAGGTCAAGCGTGGCCGACCGGCCCTGGTCGATACGATCACCCGGCACCGTTGATCGAAAGACCGAGTCGTACGGTCGCCGTATGATTCAGTCCGCTGGCCACCGGATGAAGCGTGTGGTCGGGCGGATCGCCTCGGGGTCGTCGGCGAGTGCGGGGCAGCGGCGGGACGCGGGCGCGGGGAGCCGTTCTATAAAGGGGACACAATACTTAATTCGAATTAAGTATTGTGTCCCCTTATTACCGACTCGCTCCCGCCGGTCCGCCGCAAGACCCGAATCGGCCGGCTCGCGCCCCAAAACCAACCGACCATCGCCGATCCTCACGCCCATCATCCGTGGTGGCGGCGACGCCAGTCACGTCACCCCGGAATCAACCAACCGGAAACCGTATCATGCTTTAGGCTTGGGGATGCGGCGCCGCCAGCGCGGCGTCGATCGCGTCGCAGATCTCGACCAGCGAGAACGGTTTGCCGATGACCTCGTGGACCAGCGCGTCGAGGTTGTGGGCGCGCTCGCGCTCGGCGGTGTAGCCGGTCATCAGCACGATCGGGAGCCCCGGGAACTCCTTCCCCACCTTGAGCGCGAGCGCGATGCCGTCGAGCTGCGGCATCACGATGTCGGTCAAAAGCAGGTCGAACGACGCCGTCTCCAGCGCTTCGAGCGCCTGGCTGCCGTTTTCCACCGCGGTGACCTCGTGATCGCGGCTCTCGAGCGCGCGGGTGACGAACGCGCGCACCGACGCCTCGTCCTCGGCAAGCAGGATGCGCGCCACGGCGTGTCCGCGCCCTCTCAATCCGTCTCGACCGCCCCGATATAGGGTAGGTCGCGATAGTAATGGGCGTAGTCGAGGCCATAACCGACGACGAAGCGGTCGGCCACGACGAAGCCGCAGAAGTCGGCGTCACACGCGACCTTCCGCTTGCCGGGCTTGTCGAGCAGCATGCAGATCTTGACCGAGTTCGCCCCGCGCTCGAGCAGCATTTGCCTGGCGGCGTGCACGGTGCGTCCGGATTCGAGGATGTCGTCGACCAGCAGCACGTCGCGCCCGCGCACGTCGTCGCTGAGGTCGCGGGCGACGGTGATCTTGCCCGCGCTTTCGGTGCCGGCGCCGTAGCTCACGAGCGTCATGAAATCGACCTGGGGACGCATGCCGGCGCGGTTCAGCGCGCGTATGAGGTCGGCGGCGAAGACGAAGCCGCCCTTGAGGATGGCGACGACGAGCACGTCGCCGGGCATGGCCCGGGCGATCTCGCCGGCGAGCCCGTCGACCCGCGCGGCGATCTCGTCGGCGCTGAAAAGGGGTTCGATGCGGGGGGTGTCAGGCGGCGCCATCGATCCGCACCGGGCGCGCCATGTCAGCCCTTGCGCTCGAAAACGACCAACAGTCGGACCGCGTCCTTGGGCGGGTCGGCGAAACGGTCGCTGAACTCGATCGTTTCGCCCGGCCCGAGCTGCGTACTCGCCGGCGTGAGGATCCAGGATTCGAGGATACGCTCGTCCTTGTCCATGACCCGCGCGACGATGTTCGGGAGCCGCACCGTTCGCGACGAAAGATTGGCGATCTCGCCGCTCACGACGACGATGGTTTGTTCGTTCTCGACGAAACTGGACTGCCGGACGTTGCGCAGCTCGAGCCCCTGCGCGGGTGACTCCTGCGTGAGGCCGACCAGGTCGTACAACTGCGCCGCCTGCGGCCACGCGGCGACGATCTGGTTGCGCCCCGCGAGGCCGCCGCCGATGACGACAACGAGCGCGAGGACGAGCGCGATCCAACCGGCCGGCGAAGCGCTATTGCCCCGTTCGGGGATCGCCGGAAGGTTCGAGCCCGGCGGAATCGGCGTGACTTCGTCGGGCGGCCGAATCACGTCCACCCGCTTGGGCATGTCCTCGGGCGGGGCCTGGATCCAAGCGTGGGTGCAGCGCGCGCAGCGCACCATGCGTCCGGTCTCGCCAAGCGCCACCGGGTCGACAAGATAGCGCGTCGCGCAAGACGGGCAGGTAACGATCATCTATCGGGTTCACGCATGAAAACGGTTCTCTTATAGGCGGTTTGCTCGGGCTAAGGCAAGGCCCGACGAGGGCGCTGGACGGCGGCGCGCGGGATATGCCATTCTGCCGCCGCGCCGGGGGTTTTCCATGGCCGCGCGCCCGCCCAGGGGAGAGCGGATTGGTTCGATTCGAGAACGTCGGCATGCGCTACGGGAGCGGTCCCGAAGTGCTGCGCGACGTCAGCTTCGCGCTCGAGCCGGGATCGTTTCATTTCCTCTTCGGGCCCAGCGGGGCGGGCAAGACCTCGCTGCTGAGACTGCTCTATCTCGCGTGCCGTCCGTCGCGCGGCCTGATCACGCTGTTCGGGCACGACATCGCCACCACGCCGCGCGCCGCGTTGCCGGCGCTCAGGCGGCGCGTCGGCGTCGTGTTCCAGGACTTCCGCCTGCTCGGTCACCTCTCCGCATTCGACAACGTTGCGCTCCCGCTTCGCATCGCCGGCGCGCGCGTCGAGCAGGTGCGCGAGCACGTTACCGAGCTGTTGAAATGGGTCGGGCTCGCCGACTGCCTCGACGCCCCGCCGGCGACGCTGTCGGGCGGCCAAAAGCAGCGCGTCGCCATCGCCCGCGCGGTGATCACGCGGCCCAAGCTGCTGCTCGCCGACGAGCCTACGGGGAACGTCGACCCCGACCTCAGCCTGCGGCTCCTCTATCTGTTCGAGGAGATGAACAAGATCGGCACGACGGTGCTGATCGCCACCCACAACGACGCGTTGGTGAATCGCTTCGAGCACCCGGTGATGCGTCTGCACGCGGGCCGCCTCGTCGACTCGACGCGGCCGGCGCTCAAGGCCAGCTGACGATGCCGGCGCGAGGTGCGCACCTGCCGCTCGACGAAGACCCGGCGAACCGCTACCTGCCCTGGGTCGTCGCGCTCATGGTCTATCTCGCGGCGCTCGCGCTCGCCGGCGCGTTCGTGCTCGGCGCCTCGGCGGCGCGCTGGCAGAGCGGCCAAGGCGGGCGTCTGACGGTTCAGGTGCCGCCGGCCGAGCTCGAGGGCCTGCTCCTCGAACATCCCGCCGTGGCGGACGCCGCCGTCATAGGAATTCCAGACGTCGAGTCCGGCGAGGTGCCGAAGGCATTCGTGGTGAAAAAGCAGGGCGAGGAGCCGTCGCCTGCCGAGATCATGGACTTCGTGGCGGGAAAGGTGGCGAGTTTCAAGCGCATTAAAGTCGTCGAGTTCATCGACGCCATCCCCAAGAACCCTTCGGGCAAGATACTGCGCCGCGTGCTCGTCGAACAAGAGCGCGGGAAATCCGGCGGTTAATAGACCGCAGCCTATTTCGTAGCGCGATGCCCGCCCTGAGGGTT
>JACZUY010000065.1 GCA_022572945.1 Pseudomonadota bacterium | reverse complement strand
TACCCCGCCCGGAGCATGTTGTTTCCGGGGCCGGCCCGCGACCATCGCTGATCGGCCCGATTTCTTCATCCCCAGCCAGGGCGCAATTCCTCGAGCCGCGCGGCGAGCGCGCTTAAGGGCCGACCGACGACGACCTCGAAAACCTCGCTCGCCAGCGCGCGGGCGGCGTCGGCCTCACGCCGGCCATAACCCGTCGGCGCCAGCCAGCCGCGGCGCAAGCCGGCGCGCCGGCCGGCCTCGAGGTCCGAGGCACGGTCGCCCGCAATCCAGCTCGCCCCAGGATCGAGGTTCAGGTCGTTTGCCGCGCGCAGCAGCATCCCGGGGTCGGGCTTGCGCCCTGGAGGGTCGGGCTCGCCGGCGGCGGCGGGCGCGTGCGGGCAGGCGTAGACCGCGTCAATCCGGCCCCCGGCCTCGGCGACGGCGGCATCGACCGCGGCTTCGATCGCGACGTAGGCCGGCCAGTCGAAAATGCCGCGCGCGATGCCCGACTGGTTGGTGACGACAACCACGGGAATGCCGAGCGCGTTGGCGCGGACGATGGCCGCGATCGCGTCGCCAACCGGACGGACCTGCTCGGGACGGGAGAGGTAGCCGACCTCCTCGATCACCGTTCCGTCGCGGTCGAGGAACAGGCCCGGGCGCGGCGCGGCGCCGGCGCGATCGCTCCGCAGGCTTCGCCAATTCCCGTCTTCGCCGACGTTCTCGCGCCACGCCCCCGGCATCGTCGCGCGCTGGGTGATACCGGTGGTCATTATGACCTACTCATACCAGCGAGCGCATGTTCTGACACATGTGCTCGCTGGCAAGCGCGCCGGCTTTGATCGCAATAATGGGGCGCCGCCGCGTATGCGGCCGGGTTGATATAAGATTTGGGCTGCGTGCCGAATGAACGCCCATCGGTCATTCTTGATGACCGGTGGTATGACTCTTTCCTTGCCGGCCGGCCGCTCGATGACGCGCGCTCTACCCTGTGGCGCCGATGGCGCGGCGGGCGCCTTCGCCCGCGTGCGCGAGGAACCAGTCATAGGCGAGTGCGAGCCCTTCGCGCAATGGCGTTCGCGCGGTCCAGCCGAGGCCGGCGAGCCGCGACACGTCCAACAGCTTGCGCGGCGTGCCGTCGGGCTTGCCGGCGTCGAAACGCAATGCGCCGTCGTAACCCACGACCTCGCAGATCAGCCCGGCGAGCTCGGCGATGGCGATGTCCTCGCCGCAGCCGATGTTGACGTGATCGTCGCCCGAATAGACCTTGAGCAGGTGGACGAGCGCGTCGGCGGCGTCGTCGACATAGAGGAACTCGCGCCGCGGCTTGCCCGTGCCCCACACCTCCAGCGTCGTTGCGCCGCTTTCCCTGGCCGCGTGGGTCTTGGCGATCAGCGCCGGCACGACGTGGCAGGCGGCGAGATCGAAGTTGTCGCCCGGGCCGTACAGGTTGGTCGGCATGGCGGCGATGAAATCGCGCCCGTGCTGGCGCCGGTACGCCTGGCACAGCTTGATGCCAGCGATCTTGGCCACCGCGTACCATTGGTTCGTCGGCTCGAGCGGGCCGGTGAGCAGCGCCGATTCGGCCATCGGCTGGGGGGCGTGCTTGGGATAGATGCACGACGAGCCGAGGAACAGCAGCTTGGCCACGTCGAAGCGGTGCGCCGCGTCGATGACGTTGGCCGCGATCATCAGGTTGTCGTAAATGAAATCGGCCGGATAGCTGTCGTTCGCGAGGATGCCGCCGACCCGCGCGGCGGCCATCACCACGACATCGGGGCGGGTTTCGCCCATCCACGCCTCGACTTCCGCCGTCCGCCGCAGATCGACGGCGGCGCGATCGACGGTGACGATCTCGCAGTCCTCGCGCGCCAGGCGGCGAACGAGCGCGCTGCCGACCATGCCGTTGTGGCCGGCGACCCAGACGCGCCGGCGGGCGAGCTTGAAACCCGCGTCTTCAGTCGACATTGCCGGCACGGTTCCCGCGACTCGCCGCGGCGAGATCGCTTTCGACCATCTCGCGCACCAGCTCGGGGAAGCTGGTGCGATGGCGCCAACCGAGCTCCTTTTGCGCCTTGCCGGCGTCGCCGAGAAGCGACTCGACCTCGGTCGGGCGGAAATAGCGCGGGTCGACCTCGACCAGCGCCTCGCCGGTTCGCGCGTCGACGCCCGTCTCCTCGACCCCCGAGCCGCGCCATTCGATCCGCCGGCCGACGCAATCGAACGCGAGCTCGACGAACTCCCGCACCGAGTGCGATTCGCCGGTTGCGAGCACGTAGTCGCCGGGCGCGTCCTGCTGAACGATCAGCCACATGCCCTCGACATAGTCGCGGGCGTGTCCCCAGTCGCGTTCGGCGTCGAGGTTGCCGAGATAGAGGCGTTTTTGCAGGCCGTGCTCGATCGCGGCGACGGCCTGGGTGATCTTGCGGCTGACGAAGGTCTCGCCGCGAGTCGGCCCCTCGTGGTTGAACAGGATGCCGTTCGACGCATGAAAACCGTAGGCTTCGCGGTAGTTGATCGTGATCCAGTAGGCGTAGAGCTTGGCGACGCCGTACGGGCTGCGCGGATAGAACGGCGTGGTTTCGCTCTGCGGTGTTTCCTGCACCTTGCCGTAGAGCTCCGACGTCGAGGCCTGATAGAACCGCGTCGACTCGCCGAGGTCGAGGATGCGCATCGCCTCGAGCAGCCGGAGCGTGCCGAGGGCGTCGGAGTTCGCCGTGTATTCGGGGGTCTCGAAGCTCACCTGCACGTGGCTCTGCGCCGCCAGATTGTAAATCTCCGTCGGCTGACATTCGCGAATCAGGCGGATCAGGTTGGTCGCGTCCGTGAGGTCGCCGTAATGAAGGAAGAAGCGCACGTCGGGCGCGTGCGGATCGACATAGAGGTGATCGAGGCGTTCGGTGTTGAACGACGACGAGCGCCGCTTGACGCCGTGCACCTCGTAGCCCTTGTCGAGCAGCAACTCGGCGAGATAGGCCCCGTCCTGTCCGGTAACGCCGGTGATCAAGGCGACTGGTTTGGTCATGAGAAGGCGTTTATCGGCGTGCCCCGGACGCTCCCCGCCGTCGTCGCCCACCGCTGGCGATGCATCCGGCATCGCCGCGGGGCGCGCTCGTGGCCGGACGTTGCCGGTTGCGCGTCAGACGTTGAATCCTCCCGTGATAGCGGGTTTTAGGGCGCCGTCATCGATTGCAAATTCACCGGCAGTGGTAACAAACTTTGCACGGCGTCGCCAGCCAATTTCGGCGGTTCGCGTCGCCCGCGACACCAGCACAACAGAACAAAAAAATTGTACACGCCGACAATACCCGTATAAAAGCAATACCCGTACAAAAGACTTAACCATTTCAAATTCGTAACATGGGAGATGTGTCGGCCGGGGGGGTCGAGAAGCTTTCCGAGTGGCGGCGCCCTGGCGGCGAGGCGGTCGGTGTGGCGGGGAGACGCGTGGCGACTCGTTTGCGATGCGGCGCGGTGGCGTCGATCTTCGCCGCGTTGGTCTTGGCGTGGGCGATGCCAGCGGCGGCGCAGACCGCGCTGGAAGATTCGATCGCGAGCCGGGCACGCCCCGATTACGACCCCATCGGCATGGTCGTCGGCCCCCGAGGCAGCTTTCTCCTGTTCCCCAAGTTCACGCTGAGCGCCGAGTTCACCGACAACCTGTTTGGTGACGAAAACGACACCGTTTCAGACCAGGCGATGGTCTTCGAGCCCGAGTTCAAGATCCAGTCCGACTGGGTGAACCACGCTCTGACGCTCGCCGGTAAGGCGGTTCAGACCAGGTACCTCGAGGAAACCGGCGAGAATACGCTCGACTACAATCTCGACCTCACCGGCCGGCTCGACGTGTTGGCGGGAAGCAGCATCGACGGCGGCGTGACGCTCGCGCGGCGACATACCGGCCGGGGCGATCCCGACGATCCCGGTCAGTCCAAGCCAACTTTGTTTCACGTGGCAACGCTCACGCTTTCCGGCGTGCACAATCCCGACGTCATTCTGCTCAGGCTCGATCTCAAGGCCGACAGATCCGATTTCAGAGATGTCGGCGTCGCCAACAACGACGACCAGGACCGGCTCGTGTTGGAAGCCAGGACCCGGTTGGGCTACGAATGGGTGCCGGGGTCGACCGCGTTCGTCGAAGGCACGTACAACGCCAGGGACTTCCGCGAGGAAGTCGATGACAGCGGCCTCGTGCGCAGCTCGGACGGATGGGAGATTCTCCTCGGCAACACGCTCGATCTTTCCGGCGTTACCTTCGCCGAGCTCGGCCTCGGCTACCTCAGGCAGGTCTTCGACGACCCGGTCCCCGGGGGCAGGGCGCTCGGACCCACCGAGGGCTTTTCGTTCGCGGGACGGACGATCTGGAACGCCACCGACCTGCTCACGATTTCGGGCGAGACGCGCCGCACGGTCAATGACACCACGATCGAAAACGCAGCGTCGGCTCTCACCTCGTCGTTCGAACTCAAGGCCGACTACGAGATGCTCGAAAACCTTATCTTCGACGGCACGGTCAACTATAAGATCGAGTCCTTCGACGGTATCGACCGCGAGGATACGGTGTTGACACTGAACTTCGGCGCGCGGTATCTGCTTGGTCCCAACCTGGTCGCCACGGCGAAGTATGAGTTCCTGGACCGAACAGCTGACGATGCCGGCGCAGTAGCTGGCGCGGTTAGCGGCAGCTTCAGCACCAACACATTCCGGATCTCGATCACGGCGCAATTCTGACCGGGCGCGCGGGTAATTGATAAGCACGCTATGAAATTTAACCGACGATCAAAGCTGGATTGGTGGTTGCCGGGCGCGGGGTGGCTGGCCGTGGCGCTCATCGTCGTTTTTTGGGCGATCGCGCCGGCGGCGCTCGGCCAGGTGCAGCAGGAGTACCGCATCGGTCCGGGCGACAAGCTGAACATCACCGTATTCGGTCACGCGGACCTCTCGGGCGAGGTGCTCGTCGACGGTTCGGGCCGCGTATCGTTGCCGCTCCTTGGCCAGATCGACGCCAACGACAAGACGATTACCGAGCTTCAGGCGGATATCACGGTGGCGCTGGACCGCGATTTCATCATCAATCCGAGGATCTCGATCGAGGTCGTCAACTACCGGCCGTTTTTCATTCTCGGCCAGGTCAACAAGCCGGGCAGCTACCCGTACATCGAGGGGATGAACGTGCGCATGGCGGTGGCGCTTGCCGGCGGCTACACCCGGCGGGCGCGCGAGGACCCGGTCGTCATCATCCGCGCCAACGATCCGGAACAAGCGGCGCAGCAAGTGGATCCCGATACGCGCGTCCTGCCGGGCGATACGATCAAGGTCGAGCGTCGCCTGTTTTAGCCGGTTTCGGTGATGGTTGGTCTGTCGTTGTTCGCATCCGCCCGGGTCGCCTTCGGTTACGGCGTGGGCGCGCGTGGCGGTCCCGGGCAGGGCGCTGGCCGGCTGCGGCCGGGAAAATTGGGAGAAAATTAGGGTATACTGTGGTAAACGCGGTTTTCACAAATCGGCGTTCTGAGCGCAACCATTGACAAGATGAGAATCATTTTCGTGGCGTATCTACTAAACAGTCGGCGGACAGGCTTTGTTGCCGCGCCCTGGATCGGCCGCTCCGCCGGGTCGGAGCGCGGCGGTTTGATCGGGCGGCGCGCAGATTTTCATAGCACAACCGGATTGCGAGAGACCAATGGCTACTGAGTTGCAAACGATAGGCCGTCAAATCGCGGCGCCGATACCGCAGGACGAAGACGCGCTGAACCTGCGCGCGCTGTTCATGACGCTGTGGCGGCGCAAGATGGTCGTCATCGGGACCGCCCTGATCTTTACCAGCATCAGCGTCCTCGTCGTCAATCAGCTGGTGCCGTTGTACGTCGCCGAGGCGCAGGTCGTGGTCGAGCCGCCGCGCACCAACGTGGTCGACATCGAATCGGTGGCGCCCGGCCTTTCGACCGACTGGTTCACCCAGGAAACGCAGGCCGCGATCCTGGGGTCGCGGTTACTCGCCGGAAAGGTCATCGACCGGCTCACACCGTCCGAAAAAAACCTGCTGTTCGATCCGACCCCGCGTCCGCCCAAGGAAAGCTGGTGGGAACGGCTGGGGATCGACGAATACGTTGCCGAGTACGTCCCCGAGGAGTGGCTGACCGCGGTGCAAGACTTCAGCGAAAAGTGGCTGGTCGCGCTGCAAGACTTCGGCGCCATGGAGGAAACCGAGGAGGCGCCGCCGGTGGCGCTTTCGCCCGCCGAGCAGCGGCGCGAGGTACGCGATCGGCGCATCGGCGCCTATCTCGGGCAGCTGGAAATCGTTCCGTCCGATTCGTCGCGGGTCATCACCGTCCGCGTCACCTCGCCCGATGCCGAGATGGCCGCCACGCTCGCCAATGCCGCGGCGGAGGTTTACATCGACGACCAGGTGGACACGAAGTCCGATCAGACCGAGCTCGCCAACGCCTGGCTCCAGGATCGGGCTATCGAGCTCAAACGCCGCGTCGAGGGCTCCGCCCGGGCGATGGAGGCGCACCGCCGCAAGTCGGGGCTGATCAACGTCGAGGGAACCAGCCTGCTCGCCCAGCAGCTCTCCGAGCTCAACTCGCGCCTGATCGTCGCCCGCGCCGAGCTGGCCGAGTCCGAGGCGCGCTACGCCCAGGTGCAGAAGCTCTTGCGCGCCGAAGGCGGCATCGAATCGGCGGCGGCGGTTCTCCAGTCCACGCTCATCCAGCGGCTGCGCGAGCAGGAGGCCGAGGTGCTGCGCAACATCGCCGAGCTCAGGACGCAGCTCCGCGAAGGCCACCCGAAGATGATCCTGGCGCGCAACGAGCTCACGGATCTGGTCGCGAAGATCAAATCCGAGGTGCGCAAGATCGTCACCAATCTCGGCAACGAACTCGAAATCTCCCGCGTGCGCGTGACCAATTTGCAGCGCGAGGTGAACCGCTTGCAGGGTCGGCTCGATTCGCAGACCGACGCCGAAATCACGCTGCGCGCGCTCGAGACCGAGCTCGAAGCGAACCAGAAGCTCTATGACACCATCCTCGCGCGCCTCAAGGAGACCGGCGTCCAGGACGCCTCGCTGGTTCAGGCCGACGCGCGCATCATCTCTTACGCGACGGTTCCGCGCGCGCCGTCTTTTCCGCGCAAGAAAATCATCGTGATCACCGCGTTCGTCGCCGCGACCGTGCTCGGCATTTTCCTCGTCATGCTGCTCGAGCACCTCGACGCCGGTTTCCGCAGCCGCGAGCAGCTCGAGGCGGCGACCGGGGTGACGACTCTCGGCGTGGTGCCCCACCTCAAGGTCCGGCGCTTCGGCGGCGCCCCGCCTCACGACGACATCCTCGAACGCCCGAATACCGCGTTCAGCGAATCGTTCCGCATGCTGCGGACGGCGCTGATGCTGTCGAACATCGACCGGCCGCCGCGATGCGTGTTGATCACCTCGTCGATCCCGGGCGAGGGCAAGTCGACGACCGCGTTGGCGTTGGCGCGAACCGCGGCGAAGCAGGGCCAGAAATGCATCATCCTCGACGCCGACCTGCGTCATCCCGGCATGCACGAAGCCTTCGACGTCCCCAACGACGTCGGCCTCATCGACTATCTCGGCCACGACATGCCGCTCGAGGAGATCGTTCAGATCGACTTCAAGTCGGGAGCGCATTTCGTGCTCGCGGGACAAACCGTGCCCCACGCCATCGACCTTCTCGGGTCGGAAAGAATGCGCGCCCTGCTGGCGTCGCTGCGCGAAGTGTATGACCTCATCGTCATCGATACGCCGCCGGTGCTGGCGCTCTCGGACACCCTGGTGCTGCTGCGTTACGTCGACAAGACGATATTCCTGGTGCGGTGGGAGAAGACGCGCCGCGAAACGCTGCTCGCCGGGGTTCGCCAGGTGCTCGATGCGGGCGCCGACCTCGCGGGTATCGTTCTCACGCAGGTGGATATGCGGAAGCAGGCGCAATACCCGTATGGCTCGGCGTACTACGGCACCTACCGCTCGGCGTACCGCAAGTATTACAGCGGTTGATCTCGGCCGACGAACGCTCCCGGACAAAGCGCCGCGCCACGCCGATCTGCGTGGCGCTTTTGGCGGGGGCGGCGCTTGTCTGGCTGGCGATCCCGCGTGTCGTCTCGGCGCTCGCGGGCCTCCCGGCGGGCCCGATCATTAGCGAGCTGCGCGCTGGGCAACAGAAGGAGCCGCGCTATTTGCAAATCGCGGCCAACAGTCAGCGATCGGCGCTCGCATGGATCGACGACGGCCGCGGCTGGGGCTGGCTCGGACTCCTCACGTTTCTGCAGGCGCAGGATCGCGGCTTCGACGATGACGGGCGGGCGCTTCTCGACGTAAGCATCGCGGCCCATCGCCGCGGCCTCGCGCTTTCGCCGGCGCAGACATACGCCTGGGCGCGACTCGTCCATGCCGAGCTATTGCACAAGGGACCGTCGCCCCAGCTGGGGACATGGCTGGCGCTCTCGATGGTCAGCGCTCCCTACGAGAAACGGCTCGTGTTCCAGCGCCTGGAACTGTGCTTCCTCGTGTGGCGCCAGCTCGACGATGGCGTCCGCGCGCGCGTCGCCGAGCAGGTGCGCTTCGCCGCGCGCTACAAGCTTGGCCGCTTGGCCAGCTTGGCCAAGCGGCGCTATGCGACCGGCATCGTTCGCGCCGCGCTCGCCGACGTTCCCGATCTCCGGCGCCGCTTCGACGCGGCGCTGCTCAGGCTCTAAAGCATCATTCGTCCACCTTTGACTTCAGTCAAAGGTGGACTGCGTTCAATCGCCACGCAGGCTCTCGTCGCATACGCGACGGCCCCCATTTATTGCGATCAAAGGGGGCGCGGGCTGGCGTAATCCGAACGAGTGGAATCGTTCGGATTACGCTCTAGCGCCGCTCCGCCGGCGCGGCGGGCCGCGCGTCGGCCACGATTGCGCGCAGGCGGCGCCCAACAACAGGCAAAAAGTCGCGGCGACGGCGGGCATCTGAATGCCGAAGTCGAACAGCGCATGAGTCGCGACCAGCGCGGCGGCGGCGACGCCGATGCACGGAAAGACGCGATGGTGATTGCGCCGCCGTACGCCGCGCACGCACAGCGCCGCCAGCGCGCCAAGCAACCCCATCATCAGGGCGAAGGCCGGAACACCGGTCTCGAAGGCGAACTCGAGGTAGCTGTTGTGCGCCTTGTCGTAGACCAACTCGGTGTCGACCGAGGCGTCGCGGATCAGCGGAAAGGCCGACTCGAACGTTCCGTACCCGGCGCCCAGCCAGGGTTCGTCGAGGATCGCCGTCCACACCAGCGTATAGACCTCCGACCGCCCCACGGCGTCCTCGTAGGCCTGGTCGAAGCGGCCGAGGACGACGTCGCCGCTGAGGCCGACGATGGCGACGACGAACAGCGCCGCGCCCGCCGCGATGCCGCCCGCGACGATCGGCCGGCTTCCGGGCACGGCGACGAAGCCGGCGACGAGCACGACGATGCCCACCAGGCTGCTCAGCAGGCCGCCGCGCGAGCCGGTGAGCAACAACGCGGACCCGATCACCAACGCCATGAGCGCCAGGGCGCCGAGCCGGCTGGGCAGGCTTTCGAGCCACCAGACCAGGTTGGGCGCCGCGTCGAGGGCGCCGCCCGAGCCGCGGCGAATCTCGTCGAGCAGCAGACCCAGCGCCGCAACCAGCGAAAGCCCGGCATAGGTGGCGAAAGCGTTGCGGTTGACGAAGGTGCTGGTCAGCGAATCCGCGTAGGCCCAGCGCTGATACCAAAGGATGGTGTTCGAGCCGGTGAACTCGATGACCAGGCCGTAGACGCTGTAGGCGAAGCCGGCGAGCGCCACCGTCCAGACGATCGTCCGCGCCCGGGCGGGCGCGCGTCCGAGCTGCACCGCCAACCAGAACACGCCGGCGTAGGCGAGGAGCCGCATGAGCGCGGCGAGGGTCTGCTCGCGGTCGATCGAGACCGACCCGGCGAGCGGCTCGCCCAGCACTTCGGCCGACAATGTGTACAGAAGTTGACGTGCCATGACATTGTTACTGTGCTTGTTCACTCGGGCAATAACATCGGCGAGTGGCATCGATTCAAACTCAATGAGCGGCTCAACACCTTGAGGCGTTGTGACATTTTTCCAGCCACCACTGAATCCGCCACCGGCTTCATGCCAAAGCGACATGAACAGCCCGAATGCGAATTCGTTATGACTCAGGGCAGTCCGATCCATCGCGTAGCGCCTGCAACCGCTCGGAAACACGCCGCTGAACGTTATCCTGTCAACCGCCTCGTTCGCCGATATTGTGATGCCACGCTGATAGCCGCGACATCTTCCCGGAGCTAAGGACAAGCGATTATCTACACTTAGATTTTTCAGTGGCGGATCGAGCCAGACGCGGACACTATTCGTGTCAGGCTCGGCTTCAAACCAGTAGCGAACAACTTTGAAATTCATGAGCAGTGCGTTCGGGGCGACGTTATATGCACGAAGTGGTTGCCGATCGAATGCACCCGGATCGTGGCTCGCAACATCGAAGTAGCTATCATCGATCAGCAGATCGCCGTCGATGTCGAGAATACCGGCCTGACGAACCCTGCGTAGCAACTGCCATAAACGTTCGGTAACCAGGAACGGATCGCCTCGACCTTTTATTAGAAGGTCGCCGTGCAATCGACCGTCTTCGATCTCGCCAAGAGCGTAAACATCGGTTTGCCACTGATACGTTGGCCCGAGTACATCAAGCGCCACCAGGGTCGTCACCAGCTTGATCGTCGATCCGGGATTGCGCGGTACCTGTTCATGCCAGCGAAGCACGACTTCATCGCTGTCAAGGTCCTCGATATAGATGCTGAGCGTATCGTCTGGCAGCGCTCGGAGTTTGAGCACGCTTTGCACTCGCATCGGCAGTGTGGTGTCATTGGCTTCAGCCATAGCCATGGCTGCAAATACCAGCAGCACAATAGACAGTTTCGGTATCATGGTCTGCGAATGCCGTAAGACCGGATACGATCTGCGAGCGTCGTTGGTTTGACGCCAAGCACTTCCGCCGCACCGTCGGGACCCGATACGCGCCAACCTGTCTGTTTGAGTGCGGCCACCAGATTTCGCTTTTGCAATCTGCGCATCTCCGTTTCGGTAAGCACCTGGTCCTCTGACCGCTGCTCTGGCTGAGCCGACATGTTATCCGCGCCAAGACTGGACATTGACAAGTCAAGACGCAACACATTGCGTGGCGAGAGGATGACAGCGCGTTCAATCACATTCTTGAGTTCCCGAACGTTTCCGGGCCAGTTGTAGTCGCGCAACATGCCACCCTGAGCGCGTGACAGTTTCATCAATGGTCTGCCGAAATCGTTACAGGCTTTTTCGATAAAATGCTGTTCCAGCTTGATGATATCGCCACC
>JACZUY010000064.1 GCA_022572945.1 Pseudomonadota bacterium | reverse complement strand
CCCCATCCGCCGTAAGCATAAGATTCAATGTCGTGGAAGACGTTATTACGAACGATCGTCCCTGGCGCCAAGCCGAGGAGATATATTCCGCCCATATCGCTCAGCACGCCCTTGCCAAGGTCATGAACGAGGTTGTATTCGATAATATTGTTGTGCGCCGATGAGGAGGCGTAACCCCAAGACCACCCGACGGAGATGCCCGTGTAGAAGAAGTCGGATATTTCGTTGTTGGAGACGATATTGTAGGAACTGCGCCCGATCCACATTCCGACCGCCGCTGGGTACATTAGTCCACCGTCATGAATTCGATTGTTGTGAACCACGATCCGCTGCGTCGTACTGTCGCTAGTATCACCGACTCGCACACCGCCCGCACCCAGATGATGTACGTGACAGCGTTCGATGCGAATATTCTCGCAGTCTCGTCGAAACCAAATCCCGTATGTGGCGGACTGTGTCACTTCGCAACTGATGAGGGAACAAAACCGCGCGGCATCTGCCTGAACAGCAGCGTGTACGCTGTGGGCGGCCTGTTCGTTCGATAAACCTTCCTGTGCTAGCAAGTGGTCTGCGTGGCGGAAGGAAATTCCACGGAAATGAAGGTGTTCAACATAGCGATCATTCTCCGAGTCGCCGGACAGCACCAATACGTGATTCATAGCCGGGGCGATGACCTCGGCTTTGTCAATGCTCTCACCTGGCATGGGATAGTACGATAAGATTCCTTTTTCGCGATCGAGATACCACTCTCCGGGCGAATCCAGCCCTTCGCGAATATGCTCGACGTAGTAACGTTGATTTTTTCCCCAATGTTCGAATTCCCAATGAGCCTTGCCGGTGAAATGCACCGTGTTCGTGGCATCGTCAATTCGTGCTATGCGGAAATGGGTTGTGTCCCAGGAATGAAAGGCGACGACAACGGCATCCTCCGCGTCCTCGACGCCCGCAGCGGTGAACCTCGCTACAAGGTCCGGCTCGGCGATCAGGGCGGGACGTTCTCCGCCTCGCCGGTTGCGGCTGGAGGCAAGCTTTACTTCACCAGCGAGGACGGCGATGTCTACGTCGTCAAAGCCGGCGACGAGCACGAACTGCTGGCGACCAACTCGATGGGCGAGATCTGCATGGCCACGCCCGCGATCGTCCGCGATGGGCTGATCATTCGTACCGAATCTCACGTTTTCCTTATCAAGTGACAGGGGACCCGTCCGGGTCGCACACAACGCAAGGGACGCGCCGGCGAGGCGGGGGGCGTCCTGCGCGCCAACGTGCCGCGCTGGCTCAACCAGCCGCCCAACCGCGCCCGCGTCCTCGCCATCGCCGAGGCCCAGCCCAAGCACGGCGGCGCGGGGGCGCTCTATGTGCTGCTCAAGAGGAAGCGGTAAAGGCCGCGTAGTCGGCTAAAGAATAAACCGCGTCAGGTCGGTGTCCTTGGCGAGGTCGCTGACGTTCTTCTGCACGTACGCGCGGTCGACCTTGACCGTGACCCCCGACCGGTCGGTGGCGGTGAAGCTGATCTCCTCCAAGAGCTTCTCCATCACCGTGTGCAGGCGCCGGGCGCCGATGTTCTCGATCGACTCGTTGATCTCGGCGGCGAGGGTGGCGATCTCGTCGACCGCGTCAACCGTGAACTCGAGCGTCACCTCCTCGGTGCCGAGGAGCGCCGTGTACTGCTTGATCAGGCTCGCCTCGGTCTCGGTGAGGATGCGCTTGAAGTCGTCGCTGGTGAGCGCCTTGAGCGTGACGCGGATCGGCAGCCGGCCCTGAAGCTCGGGCAGCAGGTCCGAGGGCTTGGCGAGATGAAACGAGCCCGAGGCGATGAACAGGATGTGGTCGGTCTTCACCGTGCCGTGCTTGGTCGCCACCGTGGTGCCCTCGATCAGCGGCAGCAGGTCGCGCTGCACGCCCTCGCGGCTCACGTCGGCGCCGATGCGCTCGGAGCGGGCGCAGATCTTGTCGATCTCGTCGAGGAAGACGATGCCGTCCTGCTCGACCGTGTTGATCGCGTTCTTGACCACCCGGTCCTGGTCGAGGAGCTTGTCGCTCTCCTCGGCGATCAGCAACTCGTACGAATCGGCCACGGACAAGCGCTTCGACGTGGTGCGCGGGCCGAATGCCTTGCCGAGCATCTCGTTCAGGTTGATCATGCCCATCTGCGCGCCCGGCATGCCGGGAATGTCGAGGGTGGGCATCGACATTCCCGTCGAATCGGCGACCTCGACCTCGATCTCCTTGTCGCCGAGCTGGCCCTCGCGCAGCATCTTGCGGAATTTCTGGCGCGTCTCGGCGCTCGCGGTCTTGCCGACGAGGGCGTCGAGAACGCGATCCTCGGCGTTCATTTCGGCCTTGGCCGTCACTTCCTTGCGCATCTGCTCGCGGGTCATGTGGATGGCGATCTCGACGAGGTCGCGGATGATCGATTCGACGTCGCGCCCGACGTAGCCGACCTCGGTGAACTTGGTCGCCTCGACCTTCAGGAACGGCGCGCCCGCGAGCCGAGCGAGCCGGCGCGCGATTTCGGTCTTGCCGACGCCGGTGGGGCCGATCATCAGGATGTTCTTGGGCAGCACCTCCTCGCGCATCGCCTCGGGCAGCTGCTGGCGGCGCCAGCGGTTGCGCAACGCGATGGCGACGGCGCGCTTGGCGTCGTTCTGGCCGATGATGAAGCGGTCGAGCTCGGAGACGATCTCACGCGGGCTGAAAGCGGTCATTCGGCGTCGAGTCTTTCGAGGGTGACGTGGTCGTTGGTGTAGACGCAAATCTCGGCGGCGACGGCCAGCGCCTTGCGCGCGATCGCCTCGGCGTCGAGGGCGTCGACATCGAGGAGCGCCCGCGCCGCCGCCAGCGCGTAGTTGCCGCCCGAACCGATGGCGATGAGGCCGTCGTCGGGCTCGAGCACGTCGCCGGTGCCCGAGATCAGCAGCGACACCGAGCGGTCGGCCACCGCCATCAGCGCCTCGAGCCGGCGTAGGTAGCGATCGGTGCGCCAGTCCTTGGCGAGTTCGACGCAGGCGCGCGTGAGCTGGCCGGGGTGGCGCTCGAGCTTGGCTTCGAGGCGCTCGAACAGGGTGAAGGCGTCGGCGGTCGAGCCGGCGAAGCCGGCGATGATCTTGTCGTCGCCGAGGCGGCGGATCTTGTTCGCGTTGGCCTTGACCACGGTCTGGCCCATGCTGACCTGGCCGTCGCCGGCGACGACCACCGCGCCGTCCTTGCGCACGCACAGGATCGTGGTGCCGTGCCAGATCGCAGGTGTGGTCTCGGACATGGTTCCTCGGCAAGTGGCAATCGCATGGCGCGGCCCGCGGCCGGCCCCCAAGCATGTAGGGGTTGGCGGCGCGCCGTCAAGGGAGGCGGCGTACCGGGAGCCGGGCCGGGTTTGGCGGCGGGGCAAGATTCTGGCGAAATCGGTTGCATCCTGCTACAACGGCGCCTCTTCGCGGCAGCAGGGGAGCGAGTCATGCGCCAGGCCAGCGCCGAGCGCGTCACCAAGGAGACCAGCGTCAGCGCCACCGTCGATCTCGACGGCGCCGGCGTCTACGACGTCGCCACCGGAATCGGCTTCCTCGACCACATGCTCGAGCAGCTTTCGCGCCACAGCCTCATCGACCTCGCCGTCCGCGCCAAGGGCGACCTGCACATCGACTTCCACCACACCACCGAGGACACCGGCATCGTCATCGGCGAGGCGGTCTCCCGGGCGCTCGGCGACCGCGCCGGCATCGCCCGCTACGGCGCGGCGATCATCCCGATGGACGAGACCTGCACGCGGGTCTCGGTCGACGCCTCGAACCGCCCCTATCTGATATGGCGCGTCACCTTCACCAAACCGAAACTCGGCGACATGGACACCGAGCTGTTCAAGGAATGGTTCAAGGCGTTCGCCCAGAACGCCGGGCTGACGCTGCACATCGAGAACCTCTACGGCGAAAACAACCACCACATCGTCGAGAGCTGTTTCAAGGGCCTCGCGCGCGCGCTCAGGCAGGCGGTCGAGATCGACCCGCGCAAGGCCGGCGCCGTGCCCTCGACCAAGGGCGTGCTCGGCGGCTCGCTCGACGAGGGCTAGAGGTGCGCGTCTACACCGTCCACGTCGATCCGCTGTCGGCGGCCGACGACGCCGGCGCGGTTCTCGTGCGCGACGGCTTCTCGTGGCCGGCGGCGCTGTTCAGCGTGTTGTGGGCGCTCTATCACGGGCTGTGGGCGTGGGCGCTCGCGCTGCTCGTCGCCGGGGCCGCTCTCGGCGCCGCCGCGGTGTGGCTCGGCTTCGATCGCGCGAGCCAGGCGGTGGTCGAGATCGGCGCCATGGCGCTGGTCGGGTGGAACGCCGGCGACATGCGCCGCGTCGCGCTCGCCCACCGGGGCTATCGCCTGTTCGACGTGGTTGTCGGCGACGACCTCGCGGCGGCCGAGAAGCGCTTTTTCGGCCAGCGGGCGCGTGCGCTGCCGTGACCGTCGTCATCGTCGATTGCGGCTCGGGCAACCTGCGCTCGGCGGCCAAGGCGTTCGAGCGCGTGGCGGCGCACGCGCGCGTCGTGGTCAGCGACGACGCGGCCGCGGTGCGCGCCGCCGACCGCGTCGTGCTGCCCGGCGTCGGCGCCTTCGCCGACTGCAAGGCGGGCCTCGCCGCGCGCCCGGGCCTGATCGAGGCGCTCGACGACGCGGTGATTCGCCACGCGCGTCCGTTCCTCGGCATCTGCGTCGGCATGCAGTTGATGGCGGCGCGCGGCCGCGAGCACGGAGTCCACGCCGGACTCGGCTGGATCGCCGGCGAGGTCGTGCGTCTCGCGCCCGCCGATCCGGCGCTCAAGGTGCCGCACATGGGCTGGAACGAGCTCGACATCGCGCGCGAATCGCATCCGCTGCTTGAGAACATCGAGAGCGGCGAACATATGTATTTCGTGCACGGCTATCACCTGCGCTGTGACGATGATGCGACCGTGCTGGCGACGACTGATTACGGCGAACCGGTCACCGCCGCTGTCGCGCGCGACAACCTCGCCGGCGTGCAGTTCCATCCCGAGAAGAGCCAAGCCGCGGGACTCAAGCTGATCGCCAACTTTCTGCGCTGGACGCCATGACCACGACCGCCGTCGAACGCATCACCAAATTTCGCCGCGCCGATCTCGACGACCTGTGCGACGCCACCGAGGCCGCGATCCTCGACGGCAGCGGCTTCGGCTGGCTCAAGCCGCCGACGCGCAACCGTCTCGAGACCTATTGGCGCGGCGTGCTCGTGGTCCCCGAGCGCGAGCTTTTCGTCGCCCGCCTGGACAGCACCGTCGCCGGCTCGGCGCAGCTCGTCAAGCCGCCGCCGAACCAGGAGGCGCGCGCTTTCGCGGCCACGCTCGCCACCCATTTCATCGCCCCCTGGGCGCGCGGCCACGGGCTCGCCCGGGCGCTCGTCGATGCGGTCGAGGAGGCGGCGCGGGCGGGCGGCTTCGAAGTCCTCGCGCTCGACGTCCGCGAGACCCAGGAGGCGGCGATCAAGCTGTACGAGAGCGTCGGGTATGAGCGCTGGGGCACGCTGCCGACCTATGCCCGCGTCGACGGGCGCATGATCGCCGGCCACTACTACGTCAAGTCGCTGACGCCATGATCCTCTATCCGGCGATCGACCTCAAAGCGGGCGCCTGCGTGCGGCTGGTGCGCGGCGACATGGCGCGGGCGACGATCTATTCGGACGACCCCGCCGGCCAGGCGCGCGCGTTCGCCGCGGCGGGCTGCGAGTGGCTCCACGTGGTCGACCTCGACGGCGCCTTCGCCGGCCGCCCGGTGAACCGCGACGCGGTCGCCGATATCGTCGCCGCCGGGGCCGCGCCGGTGCAGCTCGGCGGCGGCATCCGCGACATGGCGACGGTCGAGGGCTGGCTCGGCGAAGGCGTCGAACGCGTCATCCTGGGCACCGCCGCGGTGCGCGATCCGGCGTTCGTCAGGACCGCCTGCCGGGCGTTTCCGGGCCGGGTCGCGGTCGGCATCGACGCGCGCGGCGGCAAGGTCGCGATCGAGGGCTGGGCCGAAGACTCGGACGTCGAGGCGCGCGCGCTTGCGCTCGGCTTCGAGGACGCCGGCGCGGCGGCGGTGATCTACACCGATATCGCGCGCGACGGCACGCTCGAGGGTCCCAACCTCGCCGCCACCGAAGCGCTCGCGCGCGCGCTGGCGACCCCGCTGATCGCCTCCGGAGGGGTCGGCTCGCTCGCCGATTTGCGCGCGCTAAAACGCCTGGAGAGCGCCGGCGTCGCGGGCGTGATCGTCGGCCGCGCGCTTTACGACGGCCGCGTCGAGGCGACCGCCGCGCTCGAGCTCCTGGCGGCGTAGCCGGGCGAAGGCGGTGCTCAAGGTGCGCATCATCCCCTGCCTCGACGTCGCCGGCGGCCGCGTCGTCAAGGGGGTCAACTTCGTCGACCTGGTCGATGCCGGCGATCCGGTCGAGCAGGCGCGGGTCTACGACGGCCAGGGCGCCGACGAGCTCACGTTCCTCGACATCACCGCTTCGCACGAGGGCCGCGACACGCTCTACGACGTGGTCGCGCGCACCGCGGAAGAGTGCTTCATGCCGCTCACGGTGGGCGGCGGCGTGCGCGTCGTCGACGACATCCGCAAGCTCCTGCTCGCCGGCGCCGACAAGGTGTCGATCAACACCGCCGCGGTGAACCGCCCGGAGTTCGTCGCCGAGGCGGCGCGGGCGTTCGGCGCCCAGTGCATCGTCGTCGCGATCGACGCCAAGCGGACCGAGTCCGGGGGGTTCGAGGTCTACACCCACGGCGGGCGCGCGCCCACCGGCATCGACGCCGTCGGCTGGGCGCGGCGGATGGCCGAGTCGGGCGCCGGCGAGATCCTGCTCACCTCGATGGACCGCGACGGCACCAAGCGGGGCTTCGATATCGCGCTCACCCGCGCGGTGGCCGACGCGGTTCCGGTGCCGGTCATCGCCTCGGGCGGGGTCGGCGCGCTCGACCATCTGGTCGAGGGCGTGCGCGACGGCCACGCCAGCGCGGTGCTCGCCGCCTCGATCTTCCACTTCGGCACGCACTCGATCGCCGAGGCCAGGGCGCACATGCGCGCGGCGGGAATTCCCGTCAGGCCGTGAACGCGCGGTGACACGCGGGCGATCTTTTTCTGGAGCGCAATCTGAACCATTCGATTCGATCGGATCACGCGCTAGCCCGCGACCGCGGGCCGCCGCTTATGCGGCGGAAGCCTGCGTGGCGACTGAACGCAGTTCACCTTTACTATGTAAATGTGAACGAATAATGCTCTAACCGGGGGCCGACGGGGAGAGGACCAATGGGCGCCGCGCCGACGAGCGACGAACTGATCGACGCCATCGCCTTCGACGCCGACGGGCTGGTGCCGGCGATCGCCCAGAGCCACGATTCGGGCGAGGTGCTGATGATGGCGTGGATGAACCGCGAAGCGGTCGAGGAAACGCTCGCCACCGGGCGGGTGTGCTACTTCTCGCGCTCGCGCGCGGCGCTGTGGCGCAAGGGCGAGCGCTCGGGCCAGGTGCAACGGCTCGTCGAGCTGCGCATCGATTGCGACGGCGACACGCTGCTGCTGCGCGTCGAGCAGACCGGCGCCGCGTGCCATACCGGCCAGCGGAGCTGCTTCTTCCGCGGCGTCGAGGGCGGCAAGCTGGTGACGCTCTCGGAGCCGATCGCCGATCCGGAGACGCTCTATGGCGGCTGACGCGAAGCCCGCGGCGGACCTCATCGAGGCGCTCTACGCGGTTATCGAATCGCGCCGCGGCGCCGATCCCGACGAATCCTATGTCGCCCGGACGCTCGCCGGCGGCACCGCGAAGGTCGCCCAAAAGCTCGGCGAGGAGGCGGTCGAGACGGTCGTCGCCGCGCTCGGCGGCGGCCGCGACGAGGTGGTGCGCGAGAGCGCCGACCTGATCTTTCATCTGTTGATGCTGTGGGCCGACGCCGGGGTGCGGCCCGCCGAGGTGTTCGCCGAGCTCGAGCGCCGGCGCGGCACCTCGGGGCTCGCCGAGAAGGCCGCGCGGGCGGCGAAGTAATACGCAATGTCACAAATCTTGTGACATTGCTGCGTTCAATCGCCACGCAGGCTTCCGCCGCAGGGGCGGCGGCCCGCAGTCGCAGGCTCCGGATTTCAAACTGATCCAATCATTTTGAAATCCGGTATAAGCGCAATTGAGGGCGCGAACGAGTGAGGAGCCATGGCCTACGATTCGAACAACATCTTCGCCAAAATTCTGCGCGGCGAGATCCCCAACGACACGGTCTACGAGGACGAGCGCGTGCTCGCCTTCCGCGACATCCAACCGCAAACGCCGGTGCACGTGCTCGTCATCCCCAAGGGCGAGTACGAGTCGATGGACGACTTCGCCGAGAACGGCTCGGACGCCGAGATCGCCGCCGTGTTCCGCGCCGTCGCCAGCATCGCGCGTGACCACGGCGTCGCCGATTCGGGCTACCGCCTGCTCGCCAACACCGGCGCCGACGCGCATCAGGAAGTGGCCCATTTCCACGTCCACGTCTTCGGCGGCCGCCGGCTGGGGCGCATGATCCGGCCCGCGCGCGACGACGATTAGCAGCGTAATCCGAACGATTCCACTCGTTCGGATTACGCCAGCCCGCGTCGCGATCGAACGCAGTTCGCCTTTGACCTGAGCAAGGGTGAACGGATATTGCTCTGGCAACGCATCGAACGAGGTGATTCATGATGGCGTCACGGGTAAGGCTCGCAGGTTTCATCGGCGTCGTCGCCGCCATCCTGTTGGCCGCGCCGCACGCGCTGGCGCAAACAGCGGGGGCAGACATGGAAAACACGCTCTACCTCGACCTCGAGCGAGGCCGCGTGGTGATTGTCCTGCGCCCCGATCTCGCGCCCAACCACGTCGCGCGCATCAAGGAGCTGGCGCGTGCCGGCTTTTACGACGGCCTCGTCTTCCACCGGGTGATCGACGGCTTCATGGCGCAGACCGGCGACCCCAAGGGCGACGGCACCGGCGGCTCGGGCCAGCGGCTCAAGGCCGAGTTCTCGGACGCCAAGCACGTCCGCGGCACCACCTCGATGGCGCGCGCGGGCCACCCCGACAGCGCCGATTCGCAGTTCTTCATCATGCTCGCCCCCGCGTCCCACCTCGACGGCAAGTACAGCGTCTGGGGCCAGGTGACCGAAGGCATGGACTACGTCGATCAGATCAAGAAGGGCCCGCCCGAGAACAACGGCGCGGTCACCGACCCCGACCGCATCGTGCGTATGCGGGTCGCAGCGGACGTGGGGGAGTAGGGGCGCGAACACCGCACGTCAAGGCTGGGCGCGGGTTGAATACGACTGATAGGCGGCTTATGCGGATGGTCGGCAAGCGCGTAGGGGCGCGCCTACGCCACCAGCGGGATAAGGGGCTGGTACGGCCCACCGGAGCTGGGGGTGTATTTGGTTTGGGAGATGGTGAGAATAATTAGCCTAAATCCGGGCTCTATAATTGGTATCTGGGGGGTGGAATATGCGCGTTGAGTAAATCTACCGTCAAATTCAACACACGTTCTTCGCCATCGTCTTCATCCAAATATTCCAGCGCGCCGCATATAGGTTCATTTAGTGCATTAAACGTTGTCTCTGCCTCGCCGACGTCTATTGCCTCTCCTTCTTGATTTTGCGCCAGCGAGTGGAATACTGAAAACAGCACGTAGGCCAGTATGCGCTTGGCGCCTAGGGTGTCCTGCGCGACCGTCATTGCGTCGCGGGCGAGCGCATAGAGCGCGCCAGAACCTGCAAGCGCGTTACACGCTGTCAGTTCATGATAGGCACGTTTCAGGCTGGCGATAGACAGGTGTGAACTGCCGTGACTTTGAGGTTACAGCGCAAAATCATCTGCCGTCAGCAGTGCAATCAATTGCACGCCATGCTGCGCGAGATTTTCCTTCGCACCTTCCAGCCGATCTACGACGGTAATGACTTGGTCAACAATACAGCCTTCACGCCGCGCCGCCTCAATTGCCTTGAGAACCGATCCTCCGGTCGTTGTCACGTCATCCAGAAAGACGGCGCGTTTACCGGTAAGCGTCTCGTCTGCGGCTATGCCCTCGATTAAGCGCCTAGTACCGTGCTCCTTTTCCTGCTTGCGCACGAAGAAACCTGAAATTGGCTTTGTTGCGGCACTGTTTTGGCAGGCACACGCAATGATCGGAACCGCCCCCATTTCGAGCCCACCAATGAGATCCACCTTGTCGAGGGGCAGCATTTCCAAAATCAGTTCCGCAATTAGATTCGCGCCCTCTGGATCAAAGGTCGTCGGCTTCATATCAAAATAGAAATTGCTAACGGCCCCGGATGCCAGCCGCATCTCGGGACCGCGAATAAGTGATTTCTCTTCAATGATACGTGCTAAGCGCGACTTTCTGGGATCGCGTTCATAGCTTTGTTCCGCTGTGGCTGCTGGCATCGCCCCCCCTACGATTGCTGCATTGATGACAACACCGTCACGACAAGATATTGACATATCTTGTGCAGCGCATCCTATAGGATGCGCTTGGCACTTACCGGTGTCCCATAATTTGACGTTTGCCGCGCGATTCCCGAAGGCCTGCCACGCCAGCATCTTGTACCGCGGCCGCTAGCCCAGCACCAGTCATATCTCAACCCCACGACGGCGTTCATCGTGAATTTTAGATAACGAGAATGGCAATGTCAAAGCAAAAATAACACAACATCAACGGGTTGGAGGGGGAATCTGAGTCCTTTTTCAAAGACCTAGCTGTTTGTTCCGACTCTAGTTCTGAAAACTGGCGTTTAACCGATTCTCGCTAGGCCCTTTTTTTGCGCACAGTGAATTTTTCACCGCGTAGCCCGCTGCCAGTACCCCTTCTACTGACGCGACACCCTGTGCGCGAGTGCGGCTTTCGCGGCCAGCATGTAGAGCGTGCCGTTCGCCTTCCGGCGGTTGCCTCACCGCGCCAAGTGAATGCGGCGGTAGCTGAGGGCCTCGGCGATGTGGATGCGGGCGACGTTGTCGGCGCCATCGAGGTCGGCGAGCGTGCGCGCGACCTTGAGCACGCGGTGATAGCCGCGCGCCGATAATTTCAACGTCCCGGTCGCCTGGGTCAGCAGTTGGGCGCCGGCTTCCTCGGGCGTGGCGACGCGCATCAGGAGCGTGCCGTCGGCGACCGCGTTGGTGCGCACCGGGCGGCCCTCGCCGTCGACCTCGCCGGCGTAGCGCTGGTTCTGGATCGCGCGCGCCTTGGCGACCCGGGCGGCGACCTCGGCCGAGCCCTCGGCCGGCGGCGGCAGCGTCAGGTCGGCGGCGCTCACCTCGGGCACCTCGACGTGCAGGTCGATGCGGTCGAACAGCGGCCCCGAGATTCGCGACTGGTATTCGATCGCGCAACGCGGCACGCGCGTGCACGCCCGCGCCGGGTCGT
>JACZUY010000233.1 GCA_022572945.1 Pseudomonadota bacterium | reverse complement strand
ATTTATTCCACCCCCGTCAGTATCGCCGGCGGTATCGGAAAAAATACTGGCACGGTTTAGTTGCAGTGAACTCGCCAAAATAGATATCTTGCCCGCGCCATCTCCGCTGGTATCACTGTCGGCATTGAAGCTTGGGCTGACATTGCTCACGGTGATGTCGCCAAATTGAGTTCCATTAGAAATCAACTCACCGAGCCGACTCCCCCACAACGGGATCGCCGCTGAACTGGTAATCGCTACCAATTGAACCGGGGTACCGGCAAGAGAGATTCTGCTATCACTAATTTCAATTTGCCCACCAAACAGATTAAGCGAAACCATGCTTGAAGCTGCCTGGTCCGGACGCGTAATCGAGACGATGTTTGAGCCATCAAATCTTATTGAAGCCGGAGTGGAAGTAAATCCGAATGACTGCGGTGAAGCGATACTCAGTTCGCTGTTGCCCGTGTCTGAGATCATTAACACGGTACCATCATCGAAGTGCAAGCTGTCGGCAGTCGACACATAGAAGGCCCCATCGACGGCGATCGCCGAGCCGGTTTGCGACTTTCGGACTTGTCCCGAGGTGACGACGGACCTCATATTCACGCGAACCCAGCCGCCGTCCTTGTGGCGCACGTGGCACGCCGTCGCGGTGAAGGTCTCGAAATGCCGGAAGCACCGGGCGCCCTCGCAACTCGGCCCGCACAACGGCTCGCCGCGTTCCTGTCGCTCCATGCAGATCCTGACCCGCCTCGCGCGCTCGGCATCTTCCTCCGGCGTGTGCTGCCGCCACCGCCACCCTCGGCGGCGCCCGAATCGAACAGCACCTCGGTCACGGCCGGCCCGTTCTCGAGCATGGTGACCACCACCTCGGCTTCGCCCACGGCCGCGGCGGGCGAGTCCGCGCCGGCGGCGCCGCGGGCGGTGAGCGGTTCGGTCTTGGCCCGGGTGCGGTTCCACACCGTGACCCGGTGGCCCGCGGCGAGCAGGTTCGCCGCCATCGGCGCGCCCATGAGCCCGGTGCCGAGAACGGCAATGCGCAGCGTCATCTTCGGTTCGTCCTCTCGCTACGTGGGGTCAGATTTTTCGGAACACCGCGGCCGCCGCCCAGCCGGCGGCGAGCGCGATGAGGATGGCGGCGAGGCCGTAGAGCGCGGGTTGGGTGCGGGCGATGAAGGCGACCTCGGCCTGGAACCCGGTCTTGTTGACGAACAGCGGCGTCGTCTCGGCCGAGACCACCGCGCCGTCGTGGATGAGGAAGACCTCGGCGCGGTACGCGCCGGTGGGGACGTTGGCAGGGAAGTAAAGCCGGGTGCGGAACAGACGCTCGCCGAGGAAGCTGACCTTGCCCGGCTCGCCGGTATAGAGGCCGTCGCGGGTGCGCTGGCGGACCAACGCCTTACGGAAGGTCTCGATCTCGTCCGCCGGGCGGTCGGCGAGCGGCGTGAGGCGCACCGTGTCGATGCCGATCTGGTGCAGCGACAGAAGCGCGGGCCGCGCAATCTCGGCGAGCGGGCGCGTCGCCGCCACCGCGTAATACGCGGGCACGCCGTCGAACGCGATGCTGTCGCGGTTCATCCACACTCCGGCGACGCGGTCCTTGCGGCGGACGACGACACGCTCGGCGGGGCCGCGGACGACGACGATCAGGTCGCCGGGCTCGTCGACCGCGCCGTAGAGCAGAACCTCGGCGCCGGTGAAGCCCGAATCGATCGCGATCAGGTGGCTCGAGAGGTCGGCCACCAGCGACGCGCGTTGCGCCAGCGCGCCCGACGCCGCCGCCGCCGCCGCGAGCAGCGCCCAGAGCCCGATGACCAGCCGCCGGCGCATCTCAGCGCACCGCGGCGACGGTGAACGGATCGGCCGGCGCGCCGACGAGGTCGAACAGAATCTTGCCGCACACCACGAGCACGATCAGCGCCAACAGACCGCGCAGCTGCTCGCCGCGCAGCCGGGCGCCGAAGCGGGTCCCGAACTGCGCCCCGATCACACCCCCCGTGAGCAGCAGCAGCGCCAGCAGAACATCGACCGTGAAGTTGTTGACCGCCTGCAGGAACGTCACGTTGGCGGTGACGAAGATGATCTGGAACAGCGACGTCCCGACCACCACCGAGGTCGGCATGCCCAACAGGTAGATCATCGCCGGGATCATGATAAACCCGCCGCCGACCCCCATGATCGCCGCCAGCATGCCGACCACGACCCCGATGCCGAGCGGAAGAAGCGCGCTGATGTAAAGCTTGGAGCGGCGGAAGCGCATCTTCAGCGGCAGGCTATGCACCCAGTAATGCTGGTGCAGCTTGCGCCGGCCGCGCGCGCCGCGCCATTGCGGCAGCATGGCGCGGCCGCTCTCGACCGCCATGAGAACGCCGATGATGCCGAGGAAAACGACGTAGCACAGCGAGATAACGAGCTCGATCTGCCCCAGACCGCGCAGCACCGAGAACAGCCACACCCCGAAGCTCGAGCCGACAATGCCGCCGGCCAGCAGCACCGACCCCATCTTGACGTCGACGTTGCCGCGCCGCCAGTGCGCGAGCCCCCCCGAAACGGAAGCCGCGATGATCTGGTTCGCCTCGGTGCCCACCGCCACCGCCGGCGGAATGCCGATGAAGATCAACAACGGCGTCATCAAGAACCCGCCGCCGACCCCGAACACGCCCGAGAGAAACCCCACGCCGCCGCCCATGCCGAGCAGGAGAAAGATGTTCGCGGACATCTCGGCTATGGGCAGGTATATTTGCATCAATCCGCGCTTGCCCAATCGATGTGTGGCGGGACTTGGCTCACGTGCGACTCATGACTGTTCCGATCGATGGGCTCCAACTAAACCAACAAAAAAAAACACCGCGATTCAATAGCATATATTCACTACCGATTTAACCAGCATTAT
>JACZUY010000232.1 GCA_022572945.1 Pseudomonadota bacterium | reverse complement strand
AGCGTCCCGGGATCGTCCTCGGTGCCGGTGAACACCAGGTTCCCGGCGGGCGCGAGCTCGGGCGCCCCCTCGAACAGCTCGGCGTAATGGCGCTCGACCCGCACCAGCCGTTCGGTCAGCGCGTCGGCGAAGGCGTCGGCGGTGTCGAAACCCAGGAACGTCGCCAGCGCCGCGATCCCGCCGGGCTGGCGCGGCAGCGTATGGGTCTGGGCGTCGTTGATCATCTGCAGCCGGTGCTCGACCCGGCGCAGGAAGCGGTAGGCCTCGATCAGCTCTTCGGCGACCGCCGGCCCGATGCGCCCGGCGGCGGCGAGCGCCCGTCGCCAGCCGGCGAGCGCGGCGACCCGCGCCGCGAGGCGCTTCATCGCGGCGCTCGTCCGTCGATGGTCATTCGGTCGCGGCTGGCACGCGTTCGATGCGCAGGCGCTTGACGCGCCGCGGGTCGGCTTCCAGGATCTCAAACTGGAGGCCGGCGGGATGGATGATGAGCTCGCCCCGGGCCGGCACCCGGCCGGCGAGCGAGAATACCAAGCCTCCCAACGTGTCGACGTCTTCATCGCCATCTTCCGCCAACAGGCTGAAGCCCACGCGCGCCTCGAGATCCTCGACCCGGGCGCGGGCGTCGGCCTCGACCACGCCGCCCGGCTTATCGACCAACATCGGTCGCTCGTCGACGTCGTGTTCGTCGTGAATCTCGCCGACGATCTCCTCGACCAGATCCTCGATCGTCACCAGCCCGTCGGTGCCGCCATACTCGTCGACCACCACGGCCATGTGCACGCGGGTCGCCCGCATTTGCAAAAGCAGGTCGCGCACCCGCATCGAGGGCGGCACGAACAGGAGCGGGCGCACGAGATGGGTGAGCGTGAAGGGCTGGTTCGATCCCCAGTACTTCAAGAGGTCGCGCACGTGCACCATGCCGGTAATGTCGTCCATGTTGCCGCGGAACACGGGCAGCCGCGAATGCCCGACCTCGCGGATGATGCCGACCACCTTGGCGAGCGGCGTCGTCTGCTCGACGGCGACGACGTCGGCGCGCGGCACCATCACGTCGTCGACGCGCAAGTCGCCGAAGTTGAGCAGGTTGACGAGCATCGTCCGCTCTTCCTGGTTGAGCGGCGTTTCATCGTCGGCATGCTGTTCGATCAACTCCTCGAGCGATTCGCGCAGGTTCTCACCGCCATTGCGTCCGCGGTTGAGGCCGCGCAGCCAGGCGAGGAGCCGCTCGCCGAGGCTGGCGTCGGACTCGCTTCCGCCGCTGTCCGGCGGTCTAGAGGGGTGGTTTTCGCTCATCATCGTTCGTCGTGTCGCCGGCGGGCGCGTACGGATCGGACACGCCGAGCCCGGCGAGAATGTCGATTTCAAGGGCCGCCATCGCGGCCGCCCCGTCGTCGTCCGCGTGGGCGTAACCGGCGAGGTGCAGCACGCCGTGCACGACCAGATGGCGCAGGTGATCGGCCAACGGCTTGCCCTGGGCGCGGGCCTCGGCGCGAATCGTGCCGAGCGCCAGAACCACATCGCCCAGCGGCAACGGCGCCCCCGCCGGCGGCGCGACCGGCGAAACGCCCGCGCTCGGGCCGGCGGCGGGGAACGCGAGCACGTTGGTCGGCGCGTCGACGTCGCGATGGCGGCGGTTCAGCGCCTGCACCTCGTCGTCGTCGGTGAGCCGCACGCCGAGCTCGACGATCGCGCCGAGCGCCGAATAGCCGAGCGCGGCAAGCGTCGAAGCGGTCGTGTCGCGACATTCGGCGCGACATCGCGGCAGCGCCGCCAGCCAGTCGCGGCAGGCGACATCGACGACGATCGTCGGCGTCGCACGCGCCTGGGCCGGCGGTTCGTTGGTTCGCGGACTCGGGCTTGCGTCGTCGTCGTTCACCGCGCCGGCTTCTTGTCGGCTGCGCCCGTGGCCGGGCGGGACTCGGCGTCGTAGGCGCGAACGATACGCGTGACCAGATCGTGACGCACGACGTCGACGTCGCTGAAGGTTATCGTCGTCACTCCCTCGATCCTCCCGAGGGTCTCGACCGCGTCGTGCAGACCCGAGCGCGTGCCCGGCGGCAGGTCGATCTGCGACAAGTCTCCGGTCACCACCATGCGCGAGTTCTCGCCGAGCCGCGTGAGGCACATCTTCATCTGCACCGCCGAGGTGTTCTGCGCCTCGTCGAGGATGACGAAGGCGTTGGAAAGCGTGCGCCCGCGCATGAAGGCGAGCGGCGCCACCTCGATATCGCCGTTGTCGAGCCGCCGCCGCACCTGGTCGCCGGGCATCATGTCGTGCAACGCGTCGTAGAGCGGCCGCAGGTAGGGATCGACCTTGTCGCGCACGTCGCCGGGCAGAAAGCCCAGGCTCTCGCCGGCCTCGACCGCGGGCCGCGAAAGGATGATGCGGTCGACCCGGCCGTCGAGCAACAGCGACACCGCCATCGCCACCGCGAGGTAGGTCTTGCCGGTGCCGGCGGGCCCCAGCGCGAACACCAGCTCGTAGTCGCGCAACGCCCGCAGGTACGCCGCCTGGCCGAGCGAACGCGCGCCGACGCGGCGTTTCGGCGTCGGGATGACGAGATCCTCGTCATCGCCGAGCACGCCGCCCTGTTGCGCCAGCCTGAGCGCCGCGTCGACCTCGCCGGCGTCGACCGCGAGGCCCTGCTCGAGCCGCCGGTAAATCTCGGCGAGCACCAGCTTCGCCGCCTGCGCCGACCACGGCGGTCCCGAGATCGCGAGCTGGTTGCCGCGCGACACCAGCGTCACGCCGAGCGACTGCTCGATGCGCGCGAGGTGCTGGTCGTGGCCGCCGAACAACATCGGCAACAACCCGTTGTCTTCGAAGGTCATGTAAAGCGGCGCGGCGGGGCGCGCGGCGGCGCCGGTCGGCGAGGTCGGGCTCAAGCGGCGCTCCTCGCGGC
>JACZUY010000231.1 GCA_022572945.1 Pseudomonadota bacterium | reverse complement strand
GACCAACTCCTGGCGCGGCGGCCGACAAACGTTGTCCTGGTCGCCATGGCCAACAAGACAGCCCGCGTCGCCTGGGCGCTGCTCCGCGACAAGCGTATCTACCAACCGGTGTCCGCCTGATCAACTGGAAGCGGGCGCCAACTTGCGAGGGTAACAACGATTTGATGGCGAAACAGGGCAACACCCGAGATCGGCCAAACCCGAAGCAGTGTCCGAGCATCAAGCTCGTTCTTGTGACTGGGCGCCGATCTTCCGGATTCCATCAGGGCCAGCGGTCAGCGTACCGCAGCGCAAAGGCCGGATACATGACTGCAAGCTTTACCGCCGTTTCAAGTGAGTTTTTTCCTTGCAACACCGGGGGCGTCCATACATGACATTGCTGCGTTCAAGCGCCACGCAGGCTATCGCCGCATAAGCGGCGGCCCGCGGTCGCGGGCTCCGGATTTCGAACCGATCCAATCGTTTTGAAATCCGGCATAATACCGTTTCCGGCGGGGCTATCGCGGCGCGGTCAGGCGGAGGGGCTCGGGGCCGGCGGGCAGCGTAGCGAGCGCAGCGCAGCGCGCAGCGCCTCGGCGACCTCGCAACGCTCGGGCGCGGTGAGGAACGCGCCGACGGTGAGCCGGCGGCCGTGCGAGGCGAGCACGAGCTGGCTGTCGTGGCGCGGCGGATGGTCGATCTCGACGCGCAGCCAGGTGGGCTGGAAGCGCCACTCGCTGCGGCGGCCCGAGGGGGCGATGCGCCTGACCGTGAGCGCGTCTGTGGTGAGCTGCATGATCTCGGTGAGCCGCCCGCTGCGGTAGCTCAGCCGGAAGGCGATATACAACAGCGCCACCTCGAGGCCGAAGAAGCCGACCACCGGCCACGCGCCGATGAGGATGAAGGCGATGCTCAGCACCAGGCTGGCGCCGGCGACCCCCGCCATCACCGCGTAGAAGCCGAGCGGCGAAAGCGAGCGGTGCGGCGTGAGCACGGCGTCGAACGCGAGCGCCTTCGCCGCCGCCGGCGGGGTCAAGGGCGCGTTGTGCGACATGGCGCGAGCATAGGGCGGCGGGCGGCAGCGCGTAAAGCCCGCGCGCCCGGTTAGAGCGTAATCCGCCCGGTTAGAGCGTAATCCGAACGATTCCACTGGTTCGGATTACGCCAGCCCGCGACCGCGGGCCGCCGCTTATGCGGCCAGGTTTTGGTCGATATAAGATTTGGCCTGCGTGGCGATTGAACGCAGTTCACCTTTGACTGAAGTCAAAGGTGAACCAATAATGCTCTAATAGTTGGAAACCTCGACCAGGTTGCCGTCGGGATCGCGGAGATAGACCGATTCGATCGGCCCCGCCGCGCCGGCCCGCGCGACCGGCCCGAGCTCGATCTCGACGCCGCAGGCGGCGAGGTGGCGGACCACCTCGGCGAGCGGCGTTTCGGCGACCAGGCACAGGTCGGCCGATCCGGGTGTCGGCCGCGCCGCCTTCATGTCGATCGGGCTGGGATGGGGATGAAGATTGATCTTCTGGCGGCCGAAGCGGAGCGCGATGCGGCCCTCGCCGAAGCGCACCTCCTCCATGCCGAGGACGCGGGTGTAGAACGCCACCGTTTCGCTGATGTCGCGCACGGTGAGCACGATATGGTCGATGCGGTCGATCTTCATGGGCGGGGGAGATTATACGCAATGTCACAATTCTTGCGACATTGCTGCGTTCAGTCGCCACGCAGGCCAAATCTTATATCGACCAAAACGTGGCCGCATTAGCGGCGGCCCGCAATTCGTTGCGATCAAAGGGGGCGCGGGCTGCGGATTTCAAACTGATCCAATCATTTTTTGAAACCCGATATTAGAAGGCGACGTTTTCCCGGGATAGGGCTTTCGCACCACCCCTGCGCGCGGCTATCGTGCCGCGCCATGAAGCGCGCCGACATCGACGAGTTCTTCCGCCGCCTCGACGCGGTCAACCCGGCGCCCGAGACCGAGCTCGACTATTCCACCCCCTACACGCTGCTCGTCGCCGTCGTGCTCTCGGCGCAGGCGACCGACACCTCGGTCAACAAGGCGACCGAGACGCTGTTCAAGGCCGCCGGTACGCCCGCGGCGATGCTGGCGCTCGGCGAGGAGGGGCTGAAACGCCATATCAAGACGATCGGGCTCTACAACGCGAAGGCCAGGAACATCATCGCGCTGAGCCGCATGCTGCTGGAGAAGCACGGCGGCGAGGTGCCGGGCGAGCGCGCCGCGCTCGAGGCGCTTCCCGGGGTCGGGCGCAAGACCGCGAGCGTGGTCCTGAACAGCGCCTTCGGCGAGCCGACGATCGCGGTCGATACGCACGTCTTCCGGCTCTCGAACCGGACCGGGCTCGCCCCCGCGGCGACCCCGCGCGCGGTCGAGGATCGGCTGCAGAAGGTGGTGCCGAAGCGGTGGAAGCAGCACGCCCACCATTGGCTCATCCTGCACGGCCGCTACGTCTGCACCGCGCGCAAGCCCGACTGCCCGGCGTGCGTGGTGCGCGAGCTCTGCGCCTACAAGGCGAAGACCACGGCGGCGTGATGCGCAGGGCTCAGCCCTGCTCTCCGGCGGGCAGCAGGCTGCGGAAGCAGCGTCGCCGGGCGCGGTCGTCGCCCGCGTCGCCGCGGATCTCGTAGTAGGTGACGCGGTACGGCTCGGCGAGCGCGTCTGATACCGGCGAGCCCACGAATGGACTCGCCTTTGTTCCCTCAGGCGCCGGGCGGGGCCATCCGGCCCCTTGGCTTTCGCGCCAGGGGGCGCGGCGCGCGGGCGCGCTTGCCGCCGGGCCGATGAAGGTATCTTCATCGGCTTGGCGGTATGGGTAGAGGAAGGCGTCGAGCACGCAGCCCGCGCCGCGGTACTGCCACACCCGGGCGTCGGCGTCCTCGCGCACAAACCCGGGGGCGCCGAGC
>JACZUY010000063.1 GCA_022572945.1 Pseudomonadota bacterium | reverse complement strand
CGTGGGTAGTCCTCTTTTTCTCTGCAATAATCTCACCGGGACTGGACGGTCTTCTGACCGTGTTCGTGGCTGTGCCTATGTACTTGCTGTACCTGGTCGGGTTGGGTGGCGTGTGGATCGTGAATCCAACCGAAGGGAACTATCTTTGGCTCGGAACGATAGGCCGATGGCTGCGAAAGGCATGGGGTGTTGTAGTCTTTCCCGTAGTGAAGATCCGCTGGGCGTACAGAAGAGTCAGGAGCAAAGCATGTGGCGTTTATTTATCGTTGCGGTCGCTCTTGCCTCGGGCTACGAAGCGGTGATGCGCTGGCTTGAAAGCGTGTCTTATACAGGAAAGCGCGACTAACTATTTGCCGGTCGTCTCTTCGGAGGCGTCGGACCCTCTAGCTCTCGGTCGGGAGCTTGCAACTCTCGGCCGGGGGCTTCGGGGGCACTGTAGGTGGGGGCTAGTTACTGTTACTGTTACTGCTTGCTGGGATAGCAGGCTCAGGCACAACCTCATCGATCACCTTGAGGAAATCTGCAGCTGCCCTGAATATCTTTGCCCAGCCATCGATGTTGTCGATCGTGCCGTTATACATCGCATCACGGTAACTGGTGGGGTCCAGCAAAGGCTGCATGGTGTGCATCAGTGAAATCTGTTCAACAGCCTCAAGCCAACTCAATTCCATCTCCCCAGCCTGTCGCGCTGCCATCATCATCAACTGTGCATTCTGACGAAGCAGTGTCAGTTCAGTTTCATCGTAGCGTTTCATATCACCCTCCTAAAAAGTCCAACACAAGGCCTCCGGCCGATAGGTTGTACTCCCACATTTTAGACGCCGACTACGTTGCCGCAGTTCCCCTTAGCCCTCAGTTCGTTGTACAGGAAGAGGGCCCACCCGCGCCTGTTTGCCCAGGCTGTGCAGGATTGTTGACAGTGATCTGCGTCACCACGACTCAGAGATGGTCACCCGGTATGGCCGTAGAACCGGGGGCACGCCCGCGGGCTGGCGCGAGGCCGGCCGCTCGATCGCGCGCAACCCGCTGATCCTCGCGTGCCTCGGCGGCGCGGCTCTCAACGCGCTCGGCATCGGCGTGCCGTTGGGACTCGGCGCGGTGCTCGACATCTTCGGCCGCGCCGCCCTCGCCTTCGGCCTGCTCAGCGTCGGCGCGGGGCTGAGCTTCGCCGACGTCAGCCGCGCCGGCGTCCGCCACGCCGGCCGCGGCATCGCGGCGACCTGCGCGGTCAAGCTGATCGGCGTTCCGCTCGTCGCCGCGCTCGCCTGCGCCCTGCTCGGCCTCGAGGGCGTGAGCGCGGGGGTCGTGATCCTCTTCGCCGCGCTGCCGACCGCGTCGAGCTCGTACATCCTCGCCCGCCTGATGGGCGGCGACGCGCCGTTGATGGCGCAGGTCGTGGCGGCGACGACGGTGGGCGCGGCGTTCACCATGCCCGTCGCGCTCGCGGTGCTGGGCTGACCGCTTTTCATCCGCCGGAAGGTGTAACATATCGCTTTACAGTCTATGTGCGGATGACTAGAGTTGCCGAGTGATCAGGAGTTTCCGTCACAAGGGACTGGCCGCCCTGTTTCTCGATAACGACCCGCGTAAGGTGCGTCCGGACTTGGTCGGTCGTTGCCGGATTCGGCTTAGCGCGCTTCACGGCGCGCGAGAGCTTGGCGACCTGAACGCGCCGGGTTTCAACTTTCACGGGCTGCAGGGCAAGCCAAAGCGTCACAGCATTCGCGTCAACGGACCGTGGCGCATCACTTTCGAATGGATCGACGGCGACACCTGGCGCGTCGATCTGGAGCAGTATCATTAGGAGCGGTCATGACGAACGAATACCTCGTCAACAGGGAACCACGCATGCCTCCGGTGCACCCCGGCGAAATTCTGCGCGAGGATGTGCTCCCGGCGCTCGAGCTGTCGGTCAGCGAGGCCGCGCGGCAGTTGGGCGTGAGCCGCCAGACGTTGCATCGGATCATGGCAGGCAGCCATTCGATCACGCCGGAGATGGCGGTTCGGCTCGGCAAATTCTGCGGCAACGGCCCACGCCTGTGGCTCGCGATGCAACAGGCATATGACTTGTGGCACGCTGAACTGCGCCTCCGGGACCAGATCGACAAGATTCCGACTCATAGAGCGGCATAGGGGGCAACGCCGAGAGGGCGAAACATGGTGGTTTTCGCGTCAGCGACTGCGCTGGCCTGAGGTGGCGGTCCGGCAATGCTGACCAAGGCACAGCTAAAGCTTCAGCAACGCGCGCGCGAATTGGCCGAAATCGAGATCGCGCCGCGCGCGGCCGCGGTCGACCGCACCGAGGCGTACCCGTGGGATAACGTGAAGGCGCTCACCCGCGCGGGCTTCATGGGCATGACGATCCCCAGGAAGTACGGCGGCCAGGGGCTTTCCTGTCTCGACGCGGCGCTGGTCATCGAGGAGATGGCCAAGGCGTGCGGCGTGACCGGGCGCATCGTCGTCGAGGGCAACATGGGCGCGATCGGCGCGATCATGGCGTACGGCAGCGAGACCCAGAAGAAGCTCGCCGCCGACCTCGTGCTCGCGGGCGACAAGCCGGCGATCTGCATCTCCGAACCCGGGGCCGGCACGGCCGCGGCCGAGATGACCACCCGCGCCGAGAAGCGCGCCGGCCGCTACGTCATCAACGGCAGGAAGCACTGGATCACCGGCGGCGGCGTCTCGCGCCTGTACCTCATCTTCGCCCGCGTCTTCGACGAGTTCGACATCGAGCAGGGCATCGGCGCGTTCATGGTCGTGCGCGATCCCCCGCCAACCAGGGGGGCCAAGGCGACGGTGACGTTGCGGGAGGTGCTGGCGAAGCACCGGGCGCCGATTACCGAGGGCGCCATACGCCGCAAGCTGCGCCAGCGTATCGGCGATGCGCACACGCCGCACACGCGCTGGCGGTTCGGGCGCGGCTCGCCCGAGCACGATCAGCTCCTCAACCTCCTCGGCGTCGGCTCGGGCCTGCTGATCGGCAAGCGCGAGCCGGCGATGGGGCTCCGGGGCATTCCCGAAACCGAGATCATCTTCGACGACCTCGAGGTTGCCGAGGACATGGCGCTGATCCCGCCGCGGGGCTTGAGCCACGGCTTCGCCGATTTGATGAACGCCTACAACGCCCAGCGCGTCGGCGCGGCGACCGTGGCGCTCGGGCTCGCCGAGGGCGCCTTCCGCCTCGCGCTCGCGTACAGCCAGGAGCGCGAGCAGTTCGGCCGCCCGATCTGCGAGTTCCAGGGGCTGCAGTGGATGCTCGCCGACATGAGCACGCGCATCGAGGCGGCGCGGGGGTTGGTCCACAAGGCCGCCGCGGGCGCCGGCGACGGCTTCCCCGACGCGCTCGAAGCCGCCCAGGCCAAGATCTTCGCCTCCGAGATGGCGATCGACGTGACCAACGACGCGCTGCAGATCTTCGGCGCCGCCGGCTACTCGCGCAACCGCCCGCTCGAGCGCATGGCGCGCGACGCGCGTATGTTCACCATCGGCGGCGGGACCGCGCAAATCCTGCGCACGCTCGTCGCCTCGCGCCTCTTGGGCCGCAAGCTGCCCCAGACCCGCGACGGCTACGTTCGAGACGGCAAGTAACAAGCATCGCTTGCGATGCAGGGGCACCCGCGCGTATAAACCGGTTTTGATGACCGCCGTTCCGTCGCCGATCGAGTTTCCCCACCGCCATCTTCTCGGCATCGAGGGGCTGTCGCCCGACGAGATCACCCACCTTCTCGACCGCTCCGATTCGTACGTCGCGCTCAACCGCCGCGCCGACAAGAAGACGACGCTGTTGCGCGGGCGCACCCAGATCAATCTGTTCTTCGAAAGCTCGACGCGCACCCGCACCTCGTTCGAGCTGGCGGGAAAACGCCTCGGCGCCGACGTGATCAACATGGCGGTCGCGACCTCGGCGATCAAGAAGGGCGAGACTCTGATCGACACGGCGATGACGCTCAACGCCATGCACCCCGACGTGCTCGTCGTCCGCCACCCCGAAAGCGGCGCGGTGAAACTGCTGTCGCAGAAGGTCAACTGCGCGGTGATCAACGCCGGCGACGGCAGCCACGAGCATCCCACCCAGGCGCTGCTCGACGCGCTCACCATCCGCCGCCGGCGCAAGCGCATCGCCGGGCTCACCGTGGCGATCTGCGGCGACATCATGCACAGCCGGGTGGCGCGCTCGAACATCCACCTGCTGACGACCATGGGCGCGCGGGTGCGGCTGGTGGCGCCGCCCACGCTTCTTCCCGCCGCCGTCGGGCGGCTCGGGGTCGAGGTCTTCACCGACATGCGCGAAGGGCTCTCGGGCTGCGACATCGTCATGATGCTCAGGCTCCAGACCGAGCGCATGCAGGGCAGCTTCGTGCCGTCGCAGCGCGAGTACTTCAGGTTCTTCGGGCTCGACCGCGACAAGCTGAAGGCGGCCAACGACGACGCGCTGATCATGCACCCGGGTCCGATGAACCGCGGCACCGAGATCGACAGCGAGCTCGCCGACGACATCACCCGCGCCGTCATCCTCGATCAGGTCGAGCTCGGCGTCGCGGTGCGCCAGGGGTGTCTCGACGTGTTGAGCCGCGACCTGCCCGAGCTCGACCACAACGTCTAGGGCCATGTCGGAGTTTCTTGCCCAACCCGCACCCCAGGCCCCGCCGCCGGGCCGCGTCGCCTACGTCAACGCGCGCCTGCTCGATCCGGCGAGCGGCCGTGACGAGAAAGGCGCGCTGCTCACCGATGGCCGCAAGATCGCCGACCTCGGCCCGCGGCTGTTCAACGACGGCGCGCCCGAGGGCGTCGAGGTGGTCGATTGCGGCGGGCACTGCCTCGCCCCCGGCCTCATCGACATGCACGTCCACCTGCGCGAGCCGGGTCACGAGCACAAGGAGACGCTCGCCACCGGCAGCGCCGCGGCGGCGGCGGGCGGGGTCACCACCATGGCCTGCATGCCCAACACCAATCCGGTCATCGACGACATCGCGCTGGTGCATTTCATCGAGCGCCGCGCGCGCGAGACGGCGATCGTCCGGATCCACGCGATCGCGGCGATCACCAAGGGGCTCGGCGGCGTGGAGCTCACCGAGATGGGCATGCTCGCCGAGGCCGGCGCGGTGGGGTTCAGCGACGACGGCCTGCCGGTCTCCTCCAGCCTGGTGATGCGCCGCGCGCTGAGCTACGCGACGACGTTCGGGGCGCTCGTCATCCAGCACGCCGAGGATCCGACCCTGAGCGCCTGTGGCTGCATGAACGAGGGCGAGACGGCGACGCGGCTGGGGTTGGCGGGCATTCCCAACGCCAGCGAATCGATCATCGTCGAGCGCGACATCCGCCTCGCCGAGATCACCGGCGGGCGCTATCACGTCGCCCACATCTCGACCGCGGAAGCGGTCGATGCGGTGCGCCGCGCCAAGGCGCGCGGCCTGCCGGTCACCGCCGAAGCGGCGCCGCACCACTTCGCGCTCAACGACAGCGCCATCGGCGACTATCTCACCTTCGCCAAGATGGCGCCGCCGCTGCGCGACGAGGACAGCCGGCGCGCCGTGGTCGAGGGACTCAAGGACGGCGCCATCGACGTCATCGCCACCGACCACGCGCCGCACGACCAGGATTCGAAGCGGTTGCCGTTCGCCCAAGCGGCCAACGGCATCGTCGGGCTGGAGACGCTCCTGCCGCTGGCGCTCGAGCTCTACCACAACCGCCATATGGCGCTCCTCGACGTGCTCGCGGCGATGACCGCGCGGCCCGCCGCGCTGTTGGGCCTCGACGTCGGCCGGCTGGCCAAGGGCGCGCCGGCGGACCTGGTGCTGTTCGACCTCGACCGCCCCTGGCGGATCGACGTCGACCGCTTTCATTCGAAGTCGAGGAACTCGCCGTTCGACGGCCGCCCGGTGCAGGGCCACGCGCTGCGCACGGTGGTCGGCGGCCGCACGGTGTTCCGGCGCGACGACTAGGGCACCAGACCATGCCCGACCCCATCAGCTGGGCGTACGCATGGCCCTATTTCGCCACCGCCTTCGCCGGCGGCTACCTGCTCGGCTCGATCCCGTTCGGCGTGGCGCTGACGCGGCTTGCGGGCCTCGGCGACATCCGCGGGATCGGCTCGGGCAGCATCGGCGCGACCAACGTGCTGCGCACCGGACACAAGGGCCTGGCCGCGCTGACGCTGGTGCTCGACGGCGGCAAGGGCGCCGCCGCCGTGCTGATCGGCTGGAGCTTCGGCCCCGACATGGCGGTCACCGCCGCGACGGGCGCGGTCATCGGGCATCTGTTTCCGGTATGGCTCCGATTCCGCGGCGGCAAGGGCGTGGCGACCACGCTCGGCGTGCTCATCGCCATCGCCTGGCCGGTCGGGGTCCTGAGCTGCCTCACCTGGCTCGCCGTCGCGGCGGCGTTCCGGATCGCGTCGCTGTCGGCGATCGTTTCGCTCGCCCTGAGCCCCGTCTACGCCTGGTGGCTGGCCGATGCGCAGCGCGTCGAGCTCGCCGGGTTCCTCGCCGTCATCGTGATCGCACGCCATCACGCCAACATCCGCCGCCTGATCAAGGGTGAAGAGCCGAAGATCGCGTTGGGCGGCGAATGACCCCGGGAACGCCGCACGGGTCGGAAACCGCGGCGCACTTTCGGGTTTTACACTGAGCCGGTACACGTGTACCATACGTGTATGCAAAAGAAGCTGACAATTACCCTCGACGAGCGGGTCTATGAGGGTCTTTACCGCAAAGTGGGGCGGCGGCGCATCAGCCGGTTCCTGGAAAAGCTCGCGCGCCCGCACGTTGTCGACGAAGACGTGGCGGAGGCTTACCGGGCGATGGCGGCGGACGAACAGCGCGAAGCGGACGCGCGGGAGTGGGTCGAAAATCTGGCTGCCGACGTGCCCGATGAAGCGGGGTGAGGTTTGGTGGGTCAGCTTCGACCCGTCCATCGGCGGCGAGATACGCAAGCCAGCCGTCGTTGTCAGCATCGACGCCTCCAATGACGCCCTCAACCGGGTGCAGGTGGTTCCTCTGACCAGCAACGTCTCCCGGCTCTATCCTTGCGAGGCCTACGTCACGGTCGGGGGCAAGCAGAACAAGGCAATGGCGGACCAGATCGCGACGGTCTCCAAGAGGCGCTTCAAGAGCCGGATTGCCGGCCTGTCGCTTGAGGACCTTCGCGCGGTCGAGCGGGCCATCCAGGTGCAACTTGGCCTACCGATCCCCTGATACCCAACGAGCCCATGAACGAACTCATGGGCTCGTTGGCAAGCGCGACCGCGCGTCGCGCCTTATGGCGCGTAGCCTGCGTGGCGATTGAACGCAACGGCGAGTCGATTCATCGGCTCGCCGGTATGAGAGTGACACCCCAGCGTCGTAGCGCCGCAGCGCCAACATCCGCCGCCTCCGTACCGGCGGGGAGTCCGAAGCTCGAGTTGGGGCGACTCCGAACGGGCGCCCCTCGCGCCGCGTTGATCTTTCGGGCGCAACGACCTTAGGCTGAGGTCATGACGCCCCGACCCCTCGCCCTGTCCGACGCCGAGCGGCTCGCCTGGCTGCGCCTGAGCCGCAGCGAGAACGTCGGGCCGGTCACGTTCCTCCAGCTCCTCAACCACTTCGGCTCGGCCGAGGAGGCGCTTCGCGCGCTTCCCGAGCTCGCGCGCCGCGGCGGGCGGCGGCGGTCGCTCGGCGTATACCCGCGCGCCGAGGCCGAGCGTGAGCTCGAGGCCTGCGCGGCCATAGGGGCGCGCCTGGTCGCGCTCGGCGAGGCCGATTATCCGCCGGCGCTGGCGGCGCTTGCCGATCCGCCGCCGCTGATTGCCGTGCGCGGCCACGGGCAACTCTTGCGCAAGCACATGATCGCGATCGTCGGCGCGCGCAACTCGTCGGCCAGCGGCAACCGCTTCGCCCGGCAGATCGCCGCCGACCTCGGCGGCGAGGGGCTCGTCATCGTCTCGGGCCTCGCCCGCGGCATCGACGCGGGCGCGCACCAGGGGGCGCTGCCGACCGGCACCGTGGCGGTGGTGGCGGGCGGCGTCGACGTGGTCTATCCGTCCGAGAACGCCGAGCTGTTCGAGCGCATCCTCGAATCCGGCGCGGTGATCGGCGAGCTGCCGCTCGGCACCGAGCCGTTGGGGCGGCATTTTCCGCGCCGCAACCGCATCATCTCGGGCGTCTCGCTCGGCGTCGTGGTGATCGAGGCGGCGTCGCGCTCGGGCTCGCTGATCACCGCGCGGCTCGCCGGCGAGCAGGGGCGCGAGGTGTTCGCCGTGCCGGGCTCGCCATTAGATCCGCGCTGCCGCGGCGCCAACCACCTGATCCGTCAGGGCGCGGTGCTGACCGAAGGCGCCGCCGACGTGCTCGCGGCGCTCGAGGGCGTGCTACGGAAACCGCTCGACGAGCGGCGCGAACCCGGGGCTTATGAGGCCGAGCCGTTCGCCCCGGCCGACGATGCGGCGCTCGATGGCGCCCGCGAAACGGTGCTCGAACACCTCGGGCCGACACCGGTTGAGGTTGACGAAATCATCCGCCAATGCCAATTAACGCCCCCTGTGGCGTTGACGGTGCTGCTGGAGCTCGAGCTTGCCGGTCGCCTCGACCGACACCACGGAAACAAGTTTTCACTGAAATAACAGTAATGTCCAATAGAGTTTTAAGAAATAACATGAGAATTCGTGATGAGTGACATCGTCGTCGTCGTTGAATCGCCGGCCAAGGCGAAGACGCTCGAAAAGTACCTCGGACCGGGCTTCAAGGTGCTCGCCAGCTACGGCCATGTGCGCGATTTGCCGGCCAGGGACGGCTCGGTGCGCCCGGACGAAGACTTCGCCATGACTTACGAGGCCGCGCCCAAGGCGGCCAAGTGGATGGCCGCCATTGCGAAAGCGGCCAAGGGCGCCGACACGCTGTATCTCGCGACCGACCCCGACCGCGAGGGCGAGGCGATCTCGTGGCACATCGCGCAGGATCTCGAACGGCGCAAGGCGCTCAAGGACGTAACCGTGAAGCGGGTGGCGTTCCACGAGATCACCCGCGACGCGGTGCGCGAAGCGATGCGGTCGCCGCGCGATCTCGACATGGACCTCGTCAACGCGCAGCAGGCGCGCCGCGCGCTCGACTACCTCGTCGGCTTCACCCTGTCGCCGGTGCTGTGGCGCAAGTTGCCGGGCGCCCGCTCGGCGGGGCGCGTGCAGTCGGTCGCCCTTCGCCTCGTCTGCGCGCGCGAGGCGGAGATCGAATCGTTCCGGAAACGCGAGTACTGGAACGTCGACGCGGCGTTCCGCACCGCCGCCGGCGCGCCCCTGGCCACCCGCCTGACCAACCTCGACGGCAACGAGCTCGCCAAGTTCGACCTCGCCGACGCCGAGGCCGCGCGCGCCGCCGGCGCCGCGATCGAGGCGCGCGACTTCGCCGTCTCGAAGGTCGAGCGCAGCCAGGGCAAGCGCCATCCGGCGCCGCCGTTCATCACCTCGACGCTGCAGCAGGAAGCCGCTCGCAAGCTCGGTTTCGGCGCCAAGCGCACGATGCAGGTGGCGCAGCGGCTCTACGAAGCGGTCAATCTAGGCGGCGAGCTGGTCGGCCTCATCACCTACATGCGCACCGACAGCGTGAACCTCGCGCGCGAAGCGGTGGCCGGCTGCCGCAAGCTGATCGCCAACGACTTCGGCGCGCGTTATCTGCCCGACGCGCCGCGCCGGTACAAGTCGTCGGCCAAGAACGCGCAAGAGGCGCACGAGGCGATACGCCCCACCGCCTTCGACCGCCGCCCGGCGGACGTCGCCGGCTACCTCGACAACGACCAGCGCCGGCTCTACGAGCTGGTCTGGAAGCGCGCTGTGGCGAGCCAGATGGAAAGCGCGCTGATCAACAAGGTGACGATCGACGTCGCCTCCCACGACGCAGCGGTGGGGTTGCGCGCGAGCGGGTCGCAGGTCGCGTTCGATGGCTTCCTCAAGGTCTACCGCGAGGGCCGCGACGACCCGCCCCAGGAGGACGAGGAAGGCCGCATGCTGCCCGCGGTCGAGCGCGGCGAGGCGCTCACGCTCGACGCCGTCAAGCCGGCGCAGCACTTCACCGAGCCGCCGCCGCGCTTCACCGAGGCGACGCTGGTCAAGCGGCTCGAGGAGCTCGGCATCGGCCGGCCCTCGACGTATGCGTCGATTCTTTCGGTGCTGCAGGATCGCGATTACGTGCGGCTCGAAAAGAAGCGCTTCGTGCCCGAGGACCGGGGCCGGGTGGTCACCGCGTTCCTCGAATGCTTCTTCCAGCGCTACGTCGAATACGATTTCACCGCCGACCTCGAGGACAAGCTCGACGAAATCTCGAACGGCCGGCTCGGCTGGAAGGACGTTCTGCGCGAGTTCTGGACCCCGTTCGCGGTGGCCGTGGACGAGACCAAGGAGCTCCGGTTCGCCGACGTGCGGGCGGCGCTCGACCGCGTGCTTGGCGCGCACATCTTCGCCGACGACGGTTCGGGCCGGGACGCCCGGGCGTGTCCCTCGTGCACCGACGGCCGGCTCGGTTTGCGGCTCGGCAAGTTCGGCGCCTTCGTCGGCTGCTCGAACTACCCCGACTGCCGCTACACGCGCCAGCTCGTCGGCGAAGGCGGCGCCGAGGGGGCCGCCGACCAGGCCGCGATCGGGCCGCGCGAACTGGGCGTCGACCCGGCTACGGGGGCGCGGGTCTCGGTGCGCAAGGGACCCTACGGCCACTACGTCCAGCTCGACGCGGGCGACGCCGGCGGCAAGCCCAAGCGGGTCACGCTGCCCAAGGACTCGGCGCCCGGGGACATCGACCTCGAAACCGCGCTGTCGCTCCTGGCGCTGCCGCGCGAGATCGGGACCCACCCCGAGAGCGGCGAGCCGATCGTCGCCGGCATCGGCCGTTTCGGACCCTATCTCAAGCACGGCAAGACGTTCGTGTCGCTGCCCGCGGCCGACGACGTGCTGACCATCGGCCTCAACCGCGCGGTTACGCTCATCGCCGAGGGCAAGAAGGGCCGCCGCGCGCCGGCGCCGCTGCGCGAGATCGGGCCGCATCCCCGCGGCGGCAAGCCGGTGAGCGTCATGGACGGCCGTTACGGCCCTTACTTGCAGCACGACGGCATCAACGCCCCACTGCCCAGGACCGCGACGCCCGAGGCGATCACGCTCGAGGACGCGGTCGCCCAGCTCGACGCGCGCGGCAAGCCGCCCAAGCGACGGCAGCGTGGCGCCGGCAAAAAGGCGACGACCCCGCGCAAGCGGGCGCCGGCCGGCGAGTGACCGTCCCGGCGACGTTGGCCAAATCATACCGCCGAGCCGATGAAGAGATCTTCATCGGCTCGGCGGTAAGCGCGACTGCGCGCCGCGCCCACTGGCGCGAAAGCCAAGGGGCCGGATGGCCCCGCCCGGCGCCTGAGGGAACATAGGCGAGTCCATTCATGAGCTCGCCGGTATCAAAACGAACTTCGTTACCGACCCGCGAGGCGTTGCTCGCCTTCATCGAGGAGAGCCCCGGCGACGTCGCCAGGCGCGAGATCGCGCGCGCGTTCAAGGTCCGCGGCGGCGACCGAGCGCGGCTCAAGCAGATGATCAAGGAGCTCGAAGACGATAGCCTGATCGCGCGGGGCCGCAGACGGCGGCTCGCGGCTTCGGGCCGGCTGCCCCCGGTCGCGGTCGTCGAGGTGACCGGCCTCGACGCCGACG
>JACZUY010000062.1 GCA_022572945.1 Pseudomonadota bacterium | reverse complement strand
CGCTACGCCGATCGCCGGACGGAGGGGTAGCGGGCACCCCGGCTTGACCGTCCGGCGATCGGCGTAGCGGCGGGAAATGGCGGCACTGCCGATGTCCGCTCATCGCCATGAGCGGACTTAGCGCCGATCCTTGGTCACGGGTCCATCCGTCCAGGGTCTGTCTTTGCGGGCTGATCCGGCGCCTCGCCTTGCTCCGACGTTGAAAGCCTGTCCAGGGCATGGCGCAACGCCGAGGCGGCCTCACTCCGTTCATTCGCGGACATCGCGCCGAGATCGACGTCGAGCTTGAGATTGGCGTGATGTTCGCGGATGAGATAACGGTCTCTCCCCAGGTTGTCATAGGTGTTGACGGCGACGAAGGTTGCTACGGGGTAGGCGATGCCCTTGACCCTGACTTCGCCATGCTCCTCGCAGTGGATATTGTCCTTTACGTGCGCATAGGTTTCGTAAGAGATGAGAATTTCTCCCGGCGGGGCCAACGATTCGAGCCGCGAGGCGAGGTTCACACCGCCGCCAATGATGGTGTAGTCCATCCGATCTTCGCTGCCAAAATTTCCCACGGTACAGTATCCCGTATTGATCCCCATCCGGCACTCCAAGGGTTTCTCTAAGCCCGATTCCCGCCAGACGTTTTGCAGTTCGCTCAGCCTCTTGTGCATGGCGATCGCCATCTCGACGCAGGCGAGCGCGTCTTGCTTCACGCCCTTCGTGTCGGGGTCGCCGAAGAAGATGACGATGGCGTCGCCGACGTATTTGTCGATCGTCGCGCCGTAGTCCAGGGCGATCCGGGACATCTCGGTGAGGTAGTGGTTGAGGAGCTGGGTCAGGTCCTCCGATTCCAGTTTGTCGGCGGTCTCGGTAAAGGCCGCGATGTCCGAGAAGAAGACGGTCAGCTTCTTGCGCTGGCTGGTCAGCTTGACCTCGCGCCGGCCGCTGAAGATCGATTCGTAGATCTGCGGCGACAGATACTTCGCCAGTTTAGCTGATAGGCTTTCGAGCATTCTGTTTTTATCTATAACGAGCGTATTAGCCTCCTTTAGCTCGCTGATATCGGTAAATACCCCAACGATTCCAGCTTCCCCGGTTTTGCGCTCGCTGATCTTTAGCCACCGGCCATCGGCTCGCTGCTGTTCATAGGGACCTGTCGGGTTGCGGTGTTTGTCGAGCCTTTCGGCCAACCATTCCCCCGTCTGCCCCAGCGCGTCCGCAATAACGCCGCTTTCGGCAGCCGCGCGAATGATTTCCTCGTAACTCGTACCCGGAACGATCGTAACGTCGAGACCGGTATACATTTCGCGGTACTTGCTGTTGCAGATCACTAGGCGGTCGTCGGCGTCGTAAAGCGCGAAGCCCTCGGAGATCGCCTCGATGGAGTCCAGCAAGCGGGTCTGCGCTCTGTTCAGCCCTTCCTCCGCCTGCCTGCGTTCGCGGATCATGCGTTCCAAGAAGAACACGGCTACCCAGAGCATGATGCTGACCATGAGCCCTGGGAGGTCCTGGTTGGGCCCGGGGAACGAGATTGTCCACGTAAGTGGAGCCTCGAGGAGGGCAGCGGCCTCCCGCAATACTACTACGGCGGCCATAACCGCCAGGAATGCGATGCGCCAGTCCCTTTGCCGCCACATCAGGTACAGTGAGCCACCGAACGCGAACAAACCGATCGTTATGGAGGTAAGCAGAATGAAACTCATGGCGTGAGTTTCGTCCACGGTCGGCTGTAGCCAACCACATCGGCCGCCAGGATCGCAGCGAGCTTACGGGTAACGTGTTGTTGAGCCATGCGTCTCCCCAGCGCCCCGAATGGGGTGAAGAATGCTTAACGCATTTTGGGAACGTAATCCATCAGAGTTGGGGGGATCAATTATTCGGCGCGCCAGCCCTGTGCCGCAACCACCGATTATCAGTACACCTCATTTGTCGCGCTAGCCCTGCCTCCCGATTTCAGACAGAGGCGGACCTGATTGCTCGGATGTCTGGTATGGGTCCAGGCTGTTCTCTAACTCGGGGTTGGATGTCTTGGCCGTGAATAATCATAGGCAGTGCCCGGCCCCGGAATTTAGGGAAAGGTCGTCGGGTGGCCGCGAGACCGGGTAACCGCGACGCGGCGAAGGTGGCGCGCGCGACCGCCCCGGTTCTCCTGGCGCCGGCGCCGGCGGCTCGATCGGCCTCGAGCGATCACCCGCGGCCGCCGTTGACTCGCGGCGGCCCGAGGCGTCGGGTCGCGCTTACTCCTCCGCCGCGCTCAAGTCCACGGCCTTCAGGCCGCGCGGTTCCGAAATCACTTCAAAGTTGATCTTCTGGCCTTCGACGAGCGGCCCCATGCCGGCGCGCTCGACCGCGGTGATATGGACGAACACGTCCTTGCCGCCGTCCTTGGGCGTGATGAAGCCATACCCCTTTTGCGGGTTGAACCATTTGACCGTACCGGTAGCCATCGCAGCAGTCCTCGCTTACGTTGTCGTCGGCCGCGGCCATCCCGGCCGACGCCGCTTCGCGCTGTTGGTTGAGACGCAGCCGTTGCTCGACCGCCGCGTTGAGGGCCACGAGCCCGGCGGTGATTTGCTCTTGTATCTCCGCCAGGGCGTCCACAGCTTCCGGCTCGATGCCGGTGGCCTCGAGCTCTCGCGTCAGGCTGGCGAGCTCTCTCGATCTCTCTTCCAACCTGGTTTGCGCGAGGACGCGTTCCTCCTGATCGGCGCTCGCCATCAGCGCCGGCGCCGCAGCCGTAATCTCCGCGCTCTTCTCGGCGAGGCGCAGCGAAACCGCCATCGCCGGGATGCTCCCGGCGGTGATGCGGTCGACCGATCGCTCGATGGCGACGAAAGCGTACCAGGCGACCGCCGCGGCTGAGATGGTGAATCCGGCCATCGCGCAGAACGCCAGGAACAGCTTGGTCTTGATGCCGAATGTCGAACGACCGCCCTCGCCTTGGGCCGCAGCCGGCCCGGCTTGATTCGCCGGCCGAGCGTGGTCCGTCTCGATGGGTTCGGATGCCATGCCGCGTCGCCTGGCGAGGTCACTGCTCGAGACGTTCCACAGCCCTGAATCGACCATCGCTCTGGATGACCGTCAGGAAGACCTGGTCCATTCCCTGGTTGTCTTCCGGGCCGTAGGTCAACCGGATGCCGTCGAGATCGAAGCTGCCGGTCTCGGTGATCTTGCCGAGGAAGCCGTCGCGCGTCACGGCGTCGCCCAGCTGCTCGAGGACCTTGATGGTCAGGCGCCCGACCAAGAAGCCCTCGAGCGATACGAAGCCGGCCTCCGCGTCCGGGCTATGCTCCTCCAAGGCCCTTTGGTACCGGGCAACGAGCGGGTTGCCGGCGTCCTCGGGGAAAGGCACGACCTGGGTCACGATGACGCCCTCCCCGGCGTCGGCGAGTTCCTTGGCGTCGCGCATCATGCGATCCAACGGCAGGCCGCGCGAGAGCCCCGCGGCGGCGAACACCGACATCGCCTCGACCGGCGCCACGCTGAACTGAGCGGCGCGGCGGCAGGCGACGGGACGCCGGCGCGGCGGCAGGCCGCGTGGGATTAGCGGTGCGGCGGTCTTTGATGTAATTGTGAGCCGGTCCGCGGCGGGCCGCGGTTGCGGTGGAGAGATGCGAGCGACGGGGGAGCGCGATGGCTGAAGGAAAACTGGCGTTGGTCACCGGCGCCGGCGGCGGCATGGGGCAGGCGACGGTCGAACGCCTTGCGCGCGACGGCTTCCGCGTCGCCGCCATGGACATCGACGAGAAAGGACTCGACGCGGCGGTCGCCGCGGCGGGCGCCGAGGCCCGGGGGTGGCCGTGCGACCAGACCGACGAGGCGAAGGTGCGCGAGGCGGTCGCGGAGATCGAGGCCGCGATGGGCCCGGTCGACGCGCTGGTGAACCTCATCGGCTGGTGCGGCACGACCCGGTTCCACGAGGAGGACTCGGCGTACTGGAAGAAGATCATCGCCATCAACTTCGAGTCGATCCTCTACGTCACCCACCCGGTGCTGCAGACGATGATCGAGCGCAAGCAGGGCAAGATCGTCAACGTCTCGTCCGACGCCGGCCGCGTCGGCACCAGCGGCGAGGTCGTCTACTCGGCGATGAAGGCCGGGCTGATCGCCTTCGCCAAGAGCCTCGCGCGCGAGAACGCGCGCTACAACATCAACGTCAACACGGTGTGCCCGGGGCCCACCGACACGCCGCTCCTGCAGGCCGAGATCGACGAGGACCCCGAGCTCATCCGGCGGATGGTGCGGCTGATCCCGTTCCGCCGGCTCGGCCAGCCCGCCGACATGGCGGCCGCGATCAGCTTCTTCTGCTCGGCCGATTCGGACTACATCACCGGCCAGGCGATGAGCGTCAGCGGCGGCCTCACGATGGTCGACTGAGCGGCCCCGGTTTTCGTGGAAATCGGCCGGGGGCGGTCAGCGCCACTTGCCGAAGTCGGGCGCGCGCTTCTCGAGGAACGCGGTCGCGCCTTCGTGCTGCTCGCCGGTCTCGAAGTAGTCCGGCGCGACCCGCCCGATCACGTCGAACATGTCGAGACCCATGACCGGCTCCATGTGGTGGCGGAACGACGCCTTGACGATCTTGAGGCAGGTCGGGCTCAGCGACAGCATCTCCCGCGCCCATTTGTCGACCTCCTCGTCGAGCTTCTCCATCGGCACGACCGCGTTGACCAGGCCCCACGCGTACATCTCTTGCGCGGTGTAGCGCCGGCACAGCAGCCACATCTCGCGCGCCCGCTTGTGGCCGACGATGTTGGCGAGATGCGAGACCATGTAGCCCGCCGCCGGAGAGCCGACGCGCGGGCCGTTCTGGCCGAAGATCGCGTGCTCGGCGGCGATCGTGATGTCGCAGAAATAGGCGAGGTGGTTGCCGCCGCCGATGGCGTAGCCGTTGACCCGGGCGATCACCGGCTTGGGGCAGTCGACGATCATGTCGGCGAGGTTGTAGTCCTCGCGCTGGACGCCGCCCTCGGCCTCCCAGTGCATGTCGCCGCCCGACGAGAACGCGCGCTCGCCGGCGCCGGTGATGACGAGGACGCCGACGTCGCGGTCGGCCTCGGCGCGGCGGATCGCGTCCTCCATCTCGTAGAGCGTGTGCCGGGTGAACGCATTGAGCGTCTTCGGCCGGTTGATGGCGACCGTCGCAACCTGGTTCTCCACCCCGTAGAGGATGTCGCTGTACTCGGTCATGCTGTCCTCCATGCTGGCCCCGCCGCGATCCCGCGCGCGCGGCCGATTGCCGCCATTGTGCACCGGCCGACCGGGGTCTTTCCATCCCCGATGCGACGCGCGCTGCGCCGTCCCGATCCGGGAGGCGGCGAAAATGCGTCGCCGGTGAGCGCCGAAATGTCCTAGACTGGGCGGCGTAATGTCGGGAAATTTACGCACCAAAGCGGGCTGTGGCCGGGCGCGGGGGTTCGCCGGGCAAACTCGCCGTTCGCTCGTTGCGTCGGTGCTCGCGGCCGCCGCGCTCGCGATTCTGCCCCAGACCGGCGCCGCCGATGACCATGGCGCGATCGAGAGCACGACCGGCCAACTGTTGGTGGCGGCGCCGTCGATGCCCGATTCGCGGTTCGCCAGGACCGTGATCTACATGGTGCGCCACGACGAGGCCGGGGCGATGGGGCTGGTGGTCAACCAGCCGATGGGCGAGGTGCCTTTCGCCAGCCTGCTCGAAAATTTGGGGATCGACGCGGACGACGCCGAGGGCACGGTTCGCATCCATTACGGAGGACCGGTCGAATACGGCCAGGGCTTCGTGCTCCATTCACCCGAGTACACGGTCGAGGGCACGCTGGTGGTCGACGACGGGCTGGCGCTGACGTCGAAGGCCGACATCGTCCGCGACATCGCCGCCGGAGAAGGACCGCGGCAAAGCCTCGTCGCGTTCGGCTACGCCGGCTGGGCGCCGGGCCAGCTCGACGCCGAGATGGCGCGTGACGACTGGATCGCCGTCCCGGCCGACGCGGCGCTGGTGTTCGACGACCAATACGAGGACAAATGGCGGCGCGCGCTGGCCCTCCGCGGCGTCGATCTTTAGAGCTGGCCGCTGGAATTCTCTCGCGAGGGCGCTCGCTTCCTTCGAGACGCGGCGCTTCGCGATGCTCCTCAGGGGGCCCCGACCTGGCGACATCGTACGCGGTGGCGACGCCGATCACGCCGCCGCCGATGATCACGACCTTCATCGCGGACGTTCCGTCTTGGTCCCCTCCCTCGGCGAAGGCGACGCCGAGTCGCGCCGCCCGCACAACGGCGGCGGGGCGGCTTACGGTGCGAGCCGCATCGTCGCCGTCCGGCGCGCGCCGCCGCGGATGAAGCCGACCTCGAAAGGCTCGCCGACGCGGTACATATGCACGGCGCTGGTCACGTCGCTCGCGCGCCCGATCCGGCGCTCCCCCACCGCGACGATGAGGTCGCCGTCTTCGAGCCCGGCGGCTTGCGCCGCGCCGCCGGGATCGACGCGGATCACGCGCGCGCCCACCAGTTCGGCGCGCTCGGCGTCGTCGAGGTCGGCGACCCCGAGGCCCGACTTGCCCCGCACGACGCGGCCGTGCGCCCTGAGGTCCTCGACCACCCGCATCACCAGCTCCATCGAGGCGGCGAAGTTGACGCCGATGTCGGCGTCGCCCTGCTTGGTGAAGATCGCCGACACGAGGCCCACGAGCCGGCCGCGGTCATCGACCAGCGCGCCGCCCGAGCCGCCGGGGTTGACGCTCGCGTCGGTCTGGATGAAGTCCTCGATCGGGTTGAAGCCGGCGCCGGTGCGGTGCGCCGCCGAAACCACGCCGCAACTCACCGAGAGCCCCAGTCCGAACGGGTTGCCGACGGCGCAGACGCGCGCGCCCAGTGGCGGCTCGGGGCCGATCTCGGGCACCGGCAGGTCGAGCGGCGCCTTGAGCAGCGCGATGTCGGTCAGGCGGTCGGCGCCGACGATCTCCGCCGGCAGGACGCGCCCGTCGGCGAGGCGGATTCTGATCGTCGTGGCGCGGCCGATGACGTGGCCGTTGGTGGCGAGATAGCCGCCCGCGATCACCGCCACCGCCGTGCCCTCGGGGCGTTCGGGCAAGGGCCCGGTCCACTCGGGCAGGACGCTGACCACCGAGTCGAGTATCGCCGGCTCGAAGGCGCGCGCCGCGCCGCCGCTCAGCACGACGGCGAGACACGCCGCGACGAATGCGGCGCCGATGCGACGTGTCATACCGCCGAGCCGATGAAGATACCTTACCTTCATCGGCTCGGCGGCAAGCGCGACCGCGCGCCGCGCCCCCTGGCGCGAAAGCCAAGGGGCCGGATGGCCCCGCCCGGCGCCTGAGGGAATAAAGGCGAGTCCATTCGTGGGCTCGCCGGTGTCATTGGGCGCACGCGGCCATCATGCCAAGAATGCAAGCGATCCATGCAACCTTCGATCCTGAAACGCGATCGTAACCACAGTTCAATTTGTAGCCAATGGGCGATTGGGCAGACAAAGCGAAATCCACCGGCAGACAGCGTATCGCGCGCGGCGGCCGGCGGCGGCGGGCGCGAGGGCGACTGTGTCCCGTCGTCGCAAGCGCGGCTTACGCGCTCAGGTGCGGTAACGCGGGAACGCCGTCGGCGATCGGCGACGCCTGGACCTCCGCTTTCCGCGCCGTGGCCGCCATGTCCATGTCGTTCGTCGATATCGGCGCGTCGAGGGTTCGGGCAAGCGCAATATAGATTGCATCGTAGATCGAGCCGCCGAGGCGTTGCGCAATGTCGAAGGCGGTCTCGATATGATCTTCGGATCGCAACGTGCGCACGGCGGCGGGAAGCAGCGTGCCGAGCGCCTCCTCGCCGTCTTCCAACGTCACCTCATTGCGTCTTATCGCCTTGAGAAGGGCGCTTCCAACCTCGAGACGGATGAGATCGGGCGCCACCAATTGGTACTCCGGCGCGAGAAGCAGGGCCGCGCGGTCGCTATGCTGCTCGGGCACGAACCACATCGTCGCCACGCTGGCGTCGACGATCACGATCACCGGTCTCGGTCTTTGCGGATTTCAGCGGTGGCGTCTCCGTGGTAACGGCCGACGAGCCGCGCGCGCATGGCCGCCGCCCGGCGCACCACCTCGGTGCGGTCAGGCAGGGCGGCTTGATCGAGGATCGCGCGCACTTCCGCCTCCAACGACCTGCGGTTTATCCGGGCTCGGTCCTTGAGGCGTTGATAAACCTGTTCGTCGACGTTGCGGACGGTCAACTGCGGCATGGGACGGACCTATTGAAACCCGTTCAAGTCGCCATGATAGCACGGTTGCAGGCGTAATGCCAGCATGTGTGCATGCATCGATTCGATATCGCGTCTGCCGGGGCGGATCAGTCGAGGTCGAACCGGTCCTTGTAATCCTGCGCCAGCGCCGGGTCCTGCGCGTCCTTGTCGAGCAGGCAGTTGCCGATCGCCAGCGCCTCGATCCCGGTGCCCATGAAGCAGCGGAACGCGTCCTCGGGCGTGCACACGATCGGCTCGCCGCGGACGTTGAAGCTGGTGTTGACGATCACCGGGCAGCCGGTGCGCGCCTTGAAGCGCGAGATCAGCGCGTGGTAGCGCGGATTCGTCTCGCGGTGCACGGTCTGGATGCGCGCCGAGTAGTCGACGTGGGTGACCGCGGGGATGTCCGAGCGCGGCACGTTGAGCCTGTCGATGCCGAACAGCGCCTTCTCGTGGTCGGTCATCGCCCGGCGGTGCGCCTCGGCGACGTCGGCGACGAGCAGCATGTAGGGGCTGTCCGCGTCGAGCTCGAACCACTCGGCGACGTCCTCGCGCAACACCGACGGCGCGAACGGGCGGAACGATTCGCGGTACTTGACCTTCAGGTTCAGCACCGACTGCATCGTCGGCGAGCGCGCGTCGCCGAGGATCGAGCGCGCCCCCAGCGCCCGGGGCCCGAACTCCATGCGCCCCTGGAACCATCCCAACGCCTTGCCCGCCGCGAGCGCGTCGGCGCAGGCTTCGAGGAGCGCGTCGTCGCCGAGCGTGGTGAAGCGCGCGCCGGCTGCGGCGAGCCGGTGTTCGATCTCGTCCTGCGAATATTCGGGGCCGAGGTACGAGCCGATCATCGAGTCCTGATTGTTGTTCACCGTTCGCGGCCGGTCCTCGAACAGGTGATACGCGGCGAGCGCCGCGCCGAGCGCCCCGCCGGCGTCGCCCGCCGCCGGCTGGACCCAGACGCCGTCGAAGCGGCCGTCGCGCAGCACCTTGCCGTTGGCGACGCAGTTGAGCGCGACGCCGCCGGCGAGACACAGGTTGCGCATCCCGGTCTCGTCGGCGAGCGCGCGCGTCATCCGCAGGACCGCCTCCTCGAGCACCGCCTGAATCGAGGCGGCGAGGTCCATGACGCGCTGGGTGACGAGGTCCTCGGGATCGCGCGGCGGGCCGCCGAACAGCGCGTCGAATCGCGCGTTCGTCATCGTCAGCCCGGTGCAGTAGTCGAAGTACGACAGGTCGAGCCGGAACGAGCCGTCGGGCTTCAGGTCGATCAGGTTGTCGAGGATGGCTTGCGCGTACCTGGGCTCGCCGTAGGGCGCCAGGCCCATCACCTTGTACTCGCCCGAGTTGACCTTGAACCCGGTGTAGGAGGTGAACGCCGAGTACAACAGCCCGAGCGAATGGGGGAAATGGATCTCCTTGATGATCTCGAGGCGGTTGCCGCGGCCGATCCCCGCCGAGGTGGTCGCCCATTCGCCGACCCCGTCCATGGTCAGCACCAGCGCCTCGTCGAACGGCGAGGGGAAGAACGCGGATGCGGCGTGGCTCTGGTGGTGCTCGGCGAACAGGAGCCGTGATTCCCAGTCGAACTCGGGCGCGTGCTTCTTGAGCTGGTCGCGCAACAGGCGCTTCTGGAACAGCTTCTCCTTGAGCCACAGGGGGATCGCCATGGCGAACGAGCGAAAGCCGCGCGGCGCGAACGCGACGTAGGTCTCGAGAAGTCGTTCGAACTTGAGGAACGGCTTGTCGTAGAAGGCGATGTGGTCGATCGTGTCCGCGCCGGCGCCGGCCTGCGCCAGGCAATACGCGACCGCGTGCTCGGGGAAGCCCGAATCGTGCTTTTTTCGCGAGAACCGCTCCTCCTGCGCCGCGGCCACCACCGCGCCGTCCTCGATCAGCGCCGCCGCGCTGTCGTGGTAGAACGCCGAGATGCCGAGGATGCGCATCGCCCCGCGCGCCGCGCGCCTAGAAGATGGTGTAGATGAACGGCGCGACCGCCGAGCCCTCGGCGAGCACGAGCAGGCCGCCGAGGAGCACCATCATCGCCATGATCGGCAGCAGCCAGTACTTCTTGCGCACGCGCAGGAACATCCAGAGCTCGGCGATGAACGACATCGGTCGTCGCTAAAACTGATAGGGCATGGTGTCGGGCGCCGGTCCGGGGGGCCTGCGCTCGATCCAGTAGCTCTCGGCCTCGGGGTCGAGCTTGAGGCGCAGCGGGTCCTTGCCGAGAAGGCGCATGATCACCCCGGTCGGCACCACTGCGGCGAAATATATGAGGCCGGCCGCGACCGGGCCGACGACGCGGTGGATTCCCCGGCCGAGCTTCTGCCACAGCCGGTTGGCTGGGCGCAACAGCTTCGGCGCGGCGAACGCGAGCGCGGCGAAGGCGGCGGCCACGGCGAGCGCCCACCAGCGCGGGCCGGCGCCGCCAAGCAGCGGCCACAGCGCGATGACGGCGAAGACCACGGCGAACACCACGCCGAAGGCGCGGTCGGACGACGCCTTGACGGCGTGCTCGCGGCTGAAGTCCTCGTGCGTGCTCATCGCGGGCCGGAAATTCCGCGGGTTCGAAATGGTGGGGGACTGTAGGCCCGCCCGCGAACGGGCGTCAAGCGCTTGCCGGCGTGCACCCTTACGCCGTTTCGAGGCGGCAGTCGAGGTCGAGCGCGCGCGCTGCCTCGGTCATCGCGGCGAGGCACGGGTCGCCCGGTTGATCGGCGATCGAGACGGCGAAACGGATGGTGTGACGCACCGCGTCGTCCCCCGGCGCGGCCCGCGCGTTCAACCGCACCACGGTGGCGCCGCAGCGGGCGAACGCCTCGGCGAGCTTGTGGATCGGCCCGGGGCGGTCGCGGCCCGAGAACTCGAAGCGGTGGGTGATGCGCTGGTGGGCGGCGTCCCGCGCGCCGGACTGGAAACCGGTGACCGTCACCTTGCCGCCGGCGAGCTCGGGCAGGCGCTGCAGCTCGATCACCAGCGTGTCGCGGGCGAGCCCGTCGGGCAGCTCGCAGACGGCGGTCAGCCCGGCGCTGCCCGAAAGCATCGCGAAGGTGGTGTCGGCGAGGTTGCAGCCGAGCCCGAACAGCCGGCCGGTCACGGCTTCGAGCAGTCCCGGCCGGCTGACGCAGAAGACCGAGACGACGGCGCGTTCGATCATGGATTCGGCGGTCGCGGAGTCCCGGGGAGGTTAAAAGGCCGCATCCCCGCCGGCAACCGCGAACTGCCGACACCGCGCCGGCTCAGCGCAGCGCGTCGGCATGCACGCCAGCCCACGCCTACTCGGCGAGGGTATCCGCGGGCCGGATCTCAGCCTCCTCGGGCGGGAAGGCCCGCATCATCCAGACCAAGAGCACGAGCCCCGGCAGCGCCGCGACGGTGGTCACGACGAAGAAGCTCACCCAGTCCATGTGGTCGGCGAGCCAGCCCGCCCCCGACGACATCGCCGTCCGGGAAA
>JACZUY010000230.1 GCA_022572945.1 Pseudomonadota bacterium | reverse complement strand
CGGGCGATGTCGGCGAGCAGCGCGAAGTGCAGCGAAGGCTCCTCGCCGATCGGCGGTATGCACATCAACCCCTCGACGGCGAGCCCGAACTCCTCGCCGCACGCGGCGATGAAGGCGTCGGCGTCGGCCGGCATCGCCCCCGCCTTCTGCGGCTCCTCGCCGGTGTTGACCTGGACGAAGCAGGCGACGCGCCGTCCGCTCCGCGCCATCTCGGCGGCGAGCGCGCGCGCGAGTTTGGGACGGTCGAGCGTTTCGATCACGTCGAACAGCGCCACCGCCTGGCGCGCCTTGTTGGTCTGCAAGGGACCGACGAGATGCAGCCGGACGTCGGCGTAATCGGGTTTCAGCGGCGGCCATTTGGCGGCCGCCTCCTGGACCCGGTTCTCGCCGAAGACGCGGTGGCCGGCGCGCAGCGCCGCCGTGATGCGGTCGGCGCCGTGCAGCTTGGTGATGGCGACGACGGTGACGCTATCCGCCGCGCGGCCCGCGTCCCTGGCCGCCGCGGCGACGCGCGCCTCGACGCCGGCCAGGTTGGCGGCGACGTCGATCGCCTCGTCGGCTTCGGCCGCCATCGACCTATCTCGATATTCGGGCGAAATTCCGGGTGATGTAATCGACGATCTGCCGGGCGCATTCATCGACGCTGCCGCGCGCCGTATCGACCAACAGATCGGCGTTCTCGGGCGGCTCGTAAGGCGCCGAGATGCCGGTGAAGTCGGCGATCTCGCCGCGCCGCGCGCGTTTGTACAGGCCCTTCGGGTCGCGGCGCTCGCAGACCTCGAGCTCGGCGTGGATGTGGATCTCGTGGAATTCGCCCGGGGCGAGCGCCTCGGTCGCGGCGCGGGCGCGGGCGCGGTCGGCGCGGTACGGTGAGATGAAGGCGCTGATGACGATGAAGCCGGCGTCGGCGAACAACGCCGCCACCTCGCCCACGCGGCGGATGTTCTCGGCCCTGTCGTCGGGCGAGAATCCGAGGTTGGCGTTGAGGCCGCGGCGGACGTTGTCGCCGTCGAGCACGTAGACCTGATAGCCCTTGCGGAACAGCCGCTGCTCGACCTCGATGGCGAGGGTCGACTTGCCCGCCCCGGAGAAGCCCGTAAACCACAGCACCCCGCCGCCGTGATCGTTGCGCGCGGCCCGCGCCTCGGTCGAGACGCCATGCTCGACGACGGAGACGTTGGTGCTCTTGACCGTGATCAGCGCCCGCTGGTTGGGGTAGCCCTCCATGTTGATGACGCCGCCGCCGGCGATGTCGTCGCCGTCGACGAGCACGAACCGGCCGGTGCGCGGGTTGGCCGCGTGCTCGTCGAGCGCCAACATGCGCCGCGCGCGCAACACCACCTCGGCGACGCCGTTGCGTTCGACCTTGTCGGCGGGCGCGGCGGCGAGATCGCTGGTGTCGATGACACGCTCGATCTCCTGCACCTCGATCGGGACCTCGGCGGTGTTGAGCTTGAGCTTGTAGCGCTGTCCCTCGACCAGCGGCGCGTGTCCGAGCCAGAACAGGCGGGCGCGGAACACGTTGGTCTCCACCGGCGGATCATCCGCGTGACTCGCGACCTCGCCGCGCTCGACGAAGATCTGCTCGTCGAGGGTGATCCCCACCGACTGCCCGGCGACCGCCTGGGTCGGCGCCGGCTCGCTGTTCCAGCTCTCGATCGCGGCGACCCGCGCGGTCTTGTTCGAGGGCGAGAACAGCAGTGCGTCGCCGACCGCGAGACGCCCCGATTCGATGCGTCCCGCGAGGATGCGGCGGTGATCGAAGCGGTAGACGTCCTGAAGCGGCAGCCTCAGCGGCAGATCGACCGGCGGCGGCGGGGTGACGAAGCGATCGAGCGCCTCGGCGACCGTCGGCCCGTCGTACCAATCCATCCGCCGCGAGCGGGCGGCCAGATTGTCGCCCTCGCGCGCGTCGACCGGGATAATGTGGGTCGGCTCGACCCCGATGCGCTCGAGGTAGGCGCGGATCTCGCGCGCGACCGAATCGAAGCGGTCGGCGGCGTAATCGACCAGGTCCATCTTGTTGACCGCCACCGCCACCTGCGGCACCCCGAGAAGACGCAGCAGGTAGCCGTGGCGGCGCGTCTGCTCGCGCACCCCTTCGGCGGCGTCGATCACCAGCACCGCGGCGGCGGCGCTGGCGGCGCCGGTGACCATGTTCTTGATGAACTCGCGGTGGCCCGGCGCATCGATGATGACGTAGTCGCGGCGCGCGGTGCGGAAGCGGACGTGCGCGGCGTCGATGGTGACGCCCTGGTCGCGCTCGGCCTGCAGCGCGTCCATCAGGAACGCCCACTCGAAGGGCATGCCGCGGCGCTCGCAGACGGCGCGGATTTCCTCGACCTTGCCGTCGACGATCGAGCCGGTGTCGTTGAGCAGCCGGCCGACGACGGTGGATTTGCCGTGGTCGACATGGCCGACCATGACAACGTTCATCGCCTCGCGCCCGGGCGCGAGGGCCGCGGCCGCGCGCACGAGCGCGACCTTGCGGGACTGGGCCTGGGCGTCGCTCATCACATGTACCCGTCGACGCGCAGGCGCTCGAAGGCGTCCTCGGCCTCGTGGTCCATCGCCCGGCCGCTGCGCTCGGCGACCGTGGTCCGCTCGAGCTCGGCGATGATCTCCTCGACCGTCGCCGCGGCGCTGTCGACGGGAAAGGTGATGTCCTCGTCGCCGAGCGAGCGGTAGCGCTTGCCGTCGCGCGCGAAGTAGAGGTCGACGACGGGGATGTTCTCGCGCGCGATGTAGCGCCAGACGTCGATCTCGGCCCAGTGCAGCAGCGGGTGGATGCGCACGTGCGTTCCGGGCGGAAAGTCGGTGTTGAACTGGTCCCAGAACTCGGGCGGCTGGTCGCGGAAGTTCCATCGCCCGTCGTCCGAGCGCGGGCTGAAGACGCGCTCCTTCGAGCGTGTGCCTTCCTCGTCGCGGCGGATGCCGGCGAT
>JACZUY010000229.1 GCA_022572945.1 Pseudomonadota bacterium | reverse complement strand
CGATCCCCGCGCCGCGCGCGACCGCCTGATGGCGCTGGGTTGGGTGCGCGAGGCGACCGTCGAGCGCCGCTTCCCCGACACCGTGATCGTACGCCTGCGGGAGCGCACGCCGCTTGCGCTGTGGCAGCGCCGGGGGCGGCTGGTGGTGATCGACCGCGAGGGCGCGGTGATCGACGGCGCGGCGCCCGGGCGCTTCGCGCGGTTGCCGGTGCTCGTCGGCGCCGACGCGCCCGAGCACGCCGCCCGCCTGCTCGCCGTGGTGGCGACCGAACCCGACCTCGGCAAGCGCGTGCAGGCCGCGGTGCGCGTCGGCGGCCGGCGCTGGAACCTGCGGCTCGACAACGACATCGACATCGAGTTGCCCGAACAGGGCGTCGCCGAGGCGTGGCGCCGGCTGGCGAGGTTCGAACGCGAGCACCAGCTGCTCGCGCGCGACATCGCCGCCATCGACTTGCGCCTTCCCGACCGGGTGGTGGTGCGGCCGGCGCGGGCGGCGGCCGGCGCGGGCGAAGACACGTGAGCGCGTGGTCGCGCGAGCATGGACGCGAGGTGACGGGACGGTGACCAAGAGCAAGGTTCGCAACGGCGTGATCGCCGCCCTCGACGTGGGCACCAGCAAGGTGTGCTGCTTCATCGCCCTGGTCGAGGACGACGGCTTGCGGGTGATCGGCATCGGCCATCAGGTGTCGCAGGGCCTGCGCAGCGGCGCCGTCGTCGACATGGAGGCGGCCGAAGCGTCGATCTCGGCGGCCGTGCACGCGGCCGAGCAGATGGCCGACCAACGCATTCACGACGTCTACCTCGGCTTTTCGGCGGGCGCGCCGGCGTCGCGCTCGGTCACGGTGGAGGTGGCGCTCAACGGCCACGAGATCGGCGATTCGGACCTCCGCCGGGCGCTCGACCAGGGCCGCGACCGCTGCGAAGGCGACGCGCGCGAGATCGTCCACACGATTCCCGGGAGCTACGCCATCGACGGCAACCGCGGAATCCACGACCCGCGCGGCATGTACGGCGAGCGGCTCGGCGTCAAAGTGCACGTGATCACCGCCGCGCCGGGGCCGATGCGCAACCTCAAGACCTGCGTCGCGCGCTGCCACCTCGGTGTCGCCGAATGCGTGGTCTCGCCTTACGCCTCGGGCCTCGCCTCTCTGGTCGACGACGAGCGCGAGCTCGGCGCCACCGTCATCGACATCGGCGGCGGCACCACGGGCGTCGCCGTCTTCGCCGATGGCGACGCGATTCACACCGACGTGGTGCCGGTCGGCGGCAACCACATCACCAACGACATCGCGCGCGGGCTGTCGACGCCGATCGACCACGCCGAGCGCATGAAGGCGCTCTACGGCAGCGCCCTGTTCAGCCCGTCCGACGAGCGCGAAACCATCGACGTGCGGCTGATCGGCGAGGACGACGAAGCCGGCGCCAACCCGGTGCCGCGGTCGCGGCTGACCGGCATCATCCGGCCGCGCATGGAGGAGATATTCGAACTCGTGCGCGCCCGGCTCGAGGCCAGCGGCCAGGCGCAGGCGGTGGCGCACCGCATGGTGCTCACCGGCGGCGCGAGCCAGCTTCAGGGCGTGCGCGAGCTCGCCGCGCGGATCTTCGGCAAGCAGGTGCGCCTGGGCCGGCCGGGGCAGATTCACGGCCTCGCCGAGGCCACCGCCGGGCCGGCGTTCTCGACCTGCGCCGGGTTGCTCCGCTACGCGCTCGGCGTGCGCGCCGAGGATTCCGCGCGCGCCATCGGCGCGGGCGAGGGACCGGACGGCCGTTTCGGCCGCATCGGCCAGTGGCTCCGTGAAAGCCTGTAACGCGGTTCAATCCCGGCGTCGGGGGCGCCGGGCGTTTGCAAGCGCCGGTTCGGCCGGCGTCCCAGTAACCCAAGTACTCTGGAGGCAGTTATGACAATTAACCTCAGCATGCCGGCAACGCATCAGCTCAAGCCGCGAATCACCGTGGTCGGCGTCGGCGGGGCCGGCGGCAACGCGGTCAACAACATGATTACGTCGCACCTCGAAGGGGTCGAGTTCGTGGTCGCCAACACCGACGCCCAGGCGCTGGCGCAGTCGCTTTCGGAGCGCCGCATCCAGATGGGCGTCAACATCACCCAGGGCCTCGGCGCGGGCTCGCGTCCCGACGTCGGCCGCGCCGCCGCCGAGGAGGCGATCGAGGAGATGCTCGAGTATCTCGAAGGCTCGAACATGGTGTTCATCACCGCCGGCCTCGGCGGCGGCACCGGCAGCGGCGGCGCGCCGGTGATTGCGCGCGCCGCGCGCGAGCAGGGCATCCTCACCGTCGGCGTGGTCACCAAGCCGTTCCAGTTCGAGGGCATACACCGCATGCAGATTGCCGAGGACGGGCTCGCCGAGCTGCAGCAGTACGTCGATACGCTGATCATCATTCCCAACCAGAACCTGTTCCGCGTCGCCAACGAGAAGACCACCTTCGCCGACGCCTTCAAGATGGCCGACGACGTGTTGTATTCGGGGGTGCGCGGCGTCACCGACCTGATGGTCATGCCCGGTCTCATCAACCTCGACTTCGCCGACGTGCGCGCGGTGATGGCCGAGATGGGCAAGGCGATGATGGGCACCGGCGAGGCCGAGGGCGAACGGCGGGCGATCGACGCCGCCGAGTCGGCGATCTCGAATCCGCTGCTCGACGACACGACGATGGTCGGCGCGCGCGGCGTGCTGATCAACATCACCGGCGGCTACGACATGACGCTGTTCGAGGTCGACGAGGCGGCCAACCGCATCCGCGACGAGGTCGACCCCGGCGCCAACATCATCTTCGGATCGACCTTCGACGAGAGCCTCGCCGGCAAGATGCGGGTTTCGGTGGTGGCCACCGGAATCGACATCACCGGGAACGAGGGGGTCCGCCCCGCGGTCGCCGTCGCCGCGCCGCCGCTCGAGGAGAGCGCGGTGGCCGGCGAGCCCGGGCCGGCCGTGGCCC